>JBDKUM010000126.1:0-3607 GCA_039679715.1 Phycisphaerales bacterium | reverse complement strand
CACGGCTCGGTATTCCGGCCGCACCGCTGGGGGATGAGCATCATGCCTTAGGCTATCAGGGGATGCTCAATCTAGGGGAAACGATTTTAGATATTTTAGCCCATAAAAAATTTCACCAGGATTTGGCAGCTCATACTACGCTGCCCTATAAAAAATGGTGGCTTGATCAATCGGATCCTTATATTTTAGCAAAAGGATTAAATCCATTGCAGGTGGAGGAACAACAGCATGTCTAACACGGAAGAGGATAAACCGAATTCGATTCAACAAATTCGCTATTCCTGCGCTATCTCGGCTCTGCATAGTGCTGCGGCTATTCCCAGGGTAATCCCCATTGTTCATTGCGGTCCGGGGTGCGCGGATAAGCAGTTTATCAATGTATCTTTTTACAACGGGTTTCAAGGCGGCGGTTATGGTGGCGGGGCTGTTATCCCCAGTACGAATATGACCGAGCAGGATGTTGTGTTCGGCGGTGAGGATAAACTGCGAAAATTGATTGCATCGGGACTTAAAATTCTTGATGCCGACTTATTTGTGGTACTTACAGGCTGCATCCCGGATCTAGTAGGCGATGATGTGGGATCTGTTGTCAAGGAATTTCAAAACCAGGGCGTGCCGATTGTATATGCTGAGACAGGTGGATTTAAAGGCAATAATTTTACCGGGCACGAGCTGGTAACGCAAGCTATTATTGATCAATATGTGGGAGATTATCAAGGCCGTCGGGAGCTGGGAATGGTTAATGTCTGGTCGCTGCTTCCTTATCATAATACTTTCTGGCGCGGTGATCTTACTGAAATCAAGCGGGTGCTGGAAGGCATTGGCCTGAAGGTAAACATTCTTTTTGGACCGGAATCTCAGGGAGTTTCCGAGTGGAAGAATATTCCTAAGGCGCAGTTTAATTTAGTCCTTTCTCCCTGGCTGGGGCTTCAGACTGCTCAGCATTTGGAGCAGAAATACGGGCAGCCTTATTTGCATATTCCTGTTATTCCGATTGGGGCGAAAGAGACAAGTGCTTTTTTGCGTAAAGTAGCAAACTTTGCCGGAGCGGATGCCAGCAAAACGGAACGGTTTATTAAAAAAGAAGAAGCAAATTATTATCGTTACTTAGAGGACTTTTCCGATTTTTATGCTGAATATTGGTGGGGGCTTCCGGCTCAATTTGCCGTTATAGGCGATAGCGCCTATAATCTTGCTTTGACCAAATTTTTAGTCAATCAGTTAGGCATGATTCCCGGCAAGCAAATTATTACGGAAAACCCGCCGGAGGTCTATCGCGACCATATCCGGGAACAATACAAGCAGATTGCCGAGGATGTTTCGACCGACGTCGCTTTTGCCGAAGACAGCTATGTAATTCATCGGGAAATTCGTCAGACAAATTTCGGACATAAGCCGCCTATTATTTTTGGCACTACCTGGGAAAGAGATCTGGCCAAAGAACTGAAGGCAGCTATCGTGGAAGTCGGATTTCCGGCCTCCTACGAGGTTGTCTTGTCCCGGTCTTATATCGGCTATCACGGTGCACTTACTTTACTGGAGAAGATTTATACAACAACTGTCGGGGCCAGTGCTTAAAAAGCAACCCAAAATCTTGCTGACTGGAACTCCAGAGGCTTAAAGGATTAACAACAATCCTTTAAGCCTTTTTTCACAAGACAATCGCTGATGCTTTTTTGAATATATTAGAGTACAAATTTTAACGAGGAGGAAACTCTATGAAAAATCAGGTGCGTTTTATTGCATTCCTTATGGTTATCCTTTTTGGTGGCCTTTTAGCAGGTTGCCAGTCAACCAATTCATCAAATCAGCAAACTCAGTCGGCGGCGTCCCCCAAAAAAGTGGTTTTTGGCGTTGCTCCTGGTCCTTACGGCGATATGGTACGTTATGCCATTAAGCCTGGCCTGGAGAAAAAGGGCTATTCTGTAGAGATCAAAGAATTCAGTGATTGGGTTCAACCGAATCTTGCTTTGAATAATAAAGAACTGGATGCAAATTTGTTTCAGCATAGCCTGTATTTAGAAAAGTTTTCCAAAGACAAAGGGCTTACACTTTCTCCTACCATAAAAGTTCCAACTGCCGGTATGGGTATTTATTCGCGAAAAATTAATGCTAAAACTGCCGAAGAACTAAAAGCAGCTATTAAACCTGGCGACGAAATTACTTTGCCGAACGATCCTACCAATATGGCTCGTGCGCTGCGTTTTTTGGCAAGGAATAATTTGTTCACTTTAAAATCAGATATTGATGTTGCTAAAGTTTCCGAAAAAGATATTGCGGACAATCCTTATAATCTTAAGATTTCAACGGTTGAAGCCGCTCAATTGCCGCGAACTTTAGATAGCATCGCTTTATCGGTTATTCCCGGCAATTATGCAATTTCTGCCGGAATTCCACTTGCTTCAGCGATTATTTTGGAAGAACTGTCTGAAGACATTAAAAATATTATTGCCGTCAGAACAGAAGATTTAGAAATGCCTTTTGTTAGAGATCTTAAAGAAGTAGTTGAATCAGAAGATTTTAAAAACGTCATTGAAGATCCGAAATATATATTTAAAGACTTTCAAAAACCGGATTGGTACAAAGAGAAATGGAATGTCAAATAGAGTTCTGAAAGGAGATATGGCCTATGATTGCACTGCAAAATATCAGTGTTTCGTTTTTTCAAAAACAGCAGTCGGTTAAAGCCGTTAACAACGTGTCCCTTCAAATTAACAAAGGAGAAATTTTCGGTATTGTCGGCACAAGCGGAGCAGGAAAAAGCACCCTGCTCCGCACGATGAATTTACTTCAACCCGCTGCACAAGGCCATATTTTTATTGACGGGAATGACATCACCAACTATCAGGGTGCTCAGCTGCGAAAAATCAGGGTGCAGGCGGGAATGATCTTTCAGCATTTCAACTTAATTCGTACCAAAACAGTTTATCACAATATTGCTTTTGCCTTAAAAGCCGCCAACACACCCCAAAAAGCGATTGATGCGCGAGTAACGGAGCTGTTGGCTATGGTGAACCTGAGTGACAGGAAAAATGCGTATCCGTCCCAACTCAGCGGCGGACAAAAACAGCGTGTCGGTATTGCCCGCGCGCTAGCCAATAATCCCAAAATTTTACTTTGCGATGAACCGACTTCAGCGCTGGACCTTGAAACTACGAATTCCATACTCGATTTATTGAAAGAAATTAATCAAAAAACAGGTATTACCATGGTGCTTATCACCCATGAAATGGCGGTGATAAAAAAGATTTGCGATCGCGTGGCCGTCATGAGCAAAGGAGTTATTGTCGAGACCGGAGATGTGATGGATATATTTGCTGCCCCGCAGCATTCGTTTACTAAACAGCTTGTTGCGTATTCTTATGATTTAGAATTGCCTCAGAGATTGTGCAATGATCTTGACGGACAGATATTTAAATTGATTTACCGCGGGAATGAAGCTGAAGATCCGGTGCTTTCTGATGCAGCGCAGCTATTCAATGTCAAACTGAATATTTTACACGGCAAAATCGAATATATAGGTAACCAGCCGTTAGGCATTCTTTTGGTTAATATCGTTGGCAACCAGGCGGAAATCGATAATGCCGTCAACTATATTCGATCCAGA
>JBDKUM010000125.1:0-6884 GCA_039679715.1 Phycisphaerales bacterium | reverse complement strand
CAGCGAACGGTAAGGCTGTTTCTATGGGTCAGATCGACGGGTTAGTTAAAATTATTGCCGACAGCGGCAATGATCAAATTTTGGGGATGCATATTCTGGGACCACATGCGAGTGATTTAATCATGGAGGGTGCTTTGGCTGTTACCAACGGGCTTAGAGCTAAAGACATAGGCAGGACGATTCACCCTCATCCGACTATTTCGGAAACGATAATGGGATGTATACATGGTTTTGAAAGCCCAAAGGTTTGATTAGGCGGAATAAAAAAGTAGTACAACATTCTTGCCGCTGTGAGGGGAGGTTCATATGGGAGTATTTGATGTAGTTGGTCCGGTGATGATTGGCCCATCCAGTTCGCATACCGCAGGAGCTGCCAGACTTGGAAAAATGGTGCGTAATATTTTGGGCGAACAGCCAATAGAGGCCATAATTTATTTATATGGCTCTTTTGCCCAAACTTATAAAGGGCACGGGACAGATAAAGCCTTAGCGGCGGGACTTTTGGGCTTTTCGGCCGAAGATCCGAGAATTAGGGAAGCATTGACGCTTGCAGTACAATCGAATATGAAAATTGCATTTAAAACGGTAACTGATACAGGGTACCATCCGAATACGGCAGAATTTGAACTTCGGGGCCAGTCCGGTAAAACACTGAAGGTTGTCGGTGCTTCCGTTGGCGGGGGCAAGATTGTTGTCAGCAAAATTAATAATTACGATGTCGAAATTACCGGCGAGTACTTTACTTTAATTGCAATTTATCCCGACAAACCCGGAGTTATTGCCGCAGTCAGCCACATGCTGGCCCGATATAATGTGAATATTGCCTTTATGAAGGTTTCACGCCAGGAAAAGGGAGAGCAGGCATTGATGATTGTACAAACGGATCAGCTTATTGATGAAGAAACGCTCTTTTCCATAAAGTCGTTACCGGTAATCCATTCAGCGTTGGTGGTACAGCCGTTATGAAGGAGGCAACATAACATGATTCATTTTAAAAGTATTGCCGATTTGGTAGCGCTGGCTGAGAAAACAGAGAAGCCGCTTTCGAATATTATCTGGGAGTGGGAAACCGAGAGAAGTGAGAGCCTGCCAGACAAAGTATGGGAGGAAATGAAAAAAAGACTCCATGTTATGAAACAGGCTGTCATGCAAGGGATGAATCAGCCGAAAAAATCATTTAGCGGCTTGGCCGGCGGTGACGCCTGCAAGTTAGCGTCGGGCAACAGCTTCATGGGTCCGGTCGTTGCGAAAGCAACAGCCTACGCAATTGCGGTAAGCGAAGTCAATGCCACTATGGGGCGGATTGTAGCTTGTCCTACGGCAGGTTCCTGCGGGATCGTTCCGGGAGCCATTTGTGCCGTACAGGATTTTTTGCATTGCAGCGATGACGTATTGGTGCGGGCTTTGTTTACGGCAGCTGGAATCGGACAGGTTATTGCTGATAATGCTACCGTTTCCGGTGCCGTGGGCGGCTGTCAGGCTGAATGCGGCACAGCAGCAGCCATGGCTGCCGGTGCTGTTGTAGAAATGCTGGGCGGGACACCCAGACAGTCGGCGCAGGCACTCGCTTTGGCACTGAAAAACATGTTGGGGCTTGTTTGTGATCCTGTTGCCGGACTTGTTGAAGTGCCGTGCGTAAAGCGTAATGGTTTTGCGAGTGTTCACGCATTGGTGGCAGCCCACATGGCACTTGCGGGAATTGAAAGTGCTATACCCGCAGATGAGGTTATTGCTGCTATGTACCAAGTTGGCTTAGATATTCCTCGGTCTTTGAAGGAAACCTCTAAAGGCGGTTTGGCAAAGACACCGACGGCTTTGCGCTTAAAGGAAAAGCTGTGACTACCTTATCTTTTGTTGTGTTGAGCATCGGAATTTGATGAAGTAACTATATAATTTAGAATCACCCCACAGGCAAAAAAACAAGGACTTTGGAATAATTCCAAAGTCCTTTCATCTCTTATAAATGGTGGAGTGGCAGGGATTTGAACCCTGGCAGGGATTGCTCCCTCTAACGATTTAGCAATGCCTCCTGATTTTTTGGAAGAAGTAGGTGCTTGTAGGCAAAAAGAGTGATTTATCGCGGAGGACACCTCTTAAAGGGTAATCATACTTTGGTTCTTTTGGTGTTATTTGGTATTGCTTTGTAAAAGTTTTTCATCAATTTTTCATCAATATCAAAAGAATGCAAAATGCTTATTTTACGGAACAGTATAGGGTGCAAACTGATTCTCCCCGATTACTAGCGGTATATTTAAATTACCTCGCAAAAATACCCTTAAGAGATGATTTTACGATCTCTTTCTCGAATAAAATTGTCAATGTCATTTACAATATAATTTGGGCCGGTTGTATGCAAGGCGTCGTAACAGTCATAAATATAATTTTGTACACCGTATTTCTTAAACAGTTCCATGGTTGCCCTGCCGGTCATACGTTTTTGCGTTTTATATTCCTCAATGCAATACACCAAGAAAGGTAAATTCTTGCTCATGCTTAAGCCTCCTCAGGAAAAGTAATTTGGCCGGTTTGCTTCTCCTCGGCGAACATTTCATATAGTGTTAACGGACTTAAATGCCAAAGCTTTGTATCTTCATTTTCCAGTAATGCATATAGTTCAGATTGATATAATTCCTCTGTAGCCTGCAGTTCATCCACGTTTTGCTTTTCGGCAATTAAGGCAATTAATTGTGGCACAATCAAAGTAATTATTCCATGCAGTTGTTTTTCTTCCAATTTAGTATTCCTCCTCAAGGCTACCTGAAAACTTCAAGTACGTTAAGGACGTTTCAGTTGAAAAAACAACTTGATCATATAATTTTTTGACTTTTAGGGTAGCTAATGTCTGCTCTTTTGTTAAAAGACCGCTTGTATAAAGGGTAAAAGTCCGATAAACGTCATCATTTGCAACCGGACCAATAATACAATCATACTGTCTCCCGGTATATTCACCTGCTCTGTTAAGTGAAACAAAATCCAGCCACTCTTCATTAGCATAATCAAAGCGTAAAACGTCTAATTCTTGCAGGGCACGCTCTTCATCAAAATGATAAACATTTACGATTGCTTTTCCACTTTTTCGGCGTATCATCACTTTTTTTGAAAAATTGGTTGCCTGTGCTTGATTTGTTGTTGTATAAAAGCCGAATCCAAAATCTAAAAATCTATTTTGGATAATCAGCTTCGGCTTTGACACCAGTTGGTTAGAGCCATGATAAAGCAACATAGCAAGATTACCTCCGCTCTTCTTATCCATCAGTATGCCAATAGTTAATCGTCAATATGTTATGCTTCAGTTATCTAGTACATCTCAATTTAATTTATTATAGCATATCTACGTAGGAAAAAAGAATAGATGCCATAGGACGTTTTCTCATTCCTGATGTTTGGGGTGATAGCTGCTGCTGGCGAATTTTGTTCCGACCCAATGGACCAGGGTGATGATTTATCAGCAAAATTGGGAATTAACCCTCATGCAGCTCTTATGCTGGCAACAAGTGGCGAGATGGTAAAACTACTAGCGCGTTATGGCGCTGATCCTGCTCTTTGTGATAAGCATAGAAACAATGCCCTCAATTATTACGCCGAATTCAATCGATTAGAGGCTGCCAAGGCCTGGGTAGAGTTACACTGGCCTACAAATTGCAAAGAAAATAAAATGCACAATCGATTGCTGGCAAGGAAAATGTTTGATATGTTGACCGTAATTACAGGATTTGTGTTTAGTGAAAAGGATTCGATTGGTAAAATCGCTGAATTTAAGGCTCATTATGCGGCAGGAATCAATTAGTACGATGATATCAGCTTGATAAGATATTGAAATGTCAGAGGGCAGTCTATGTTTAATAACGTAGGCTGTCATCTTTTTTATACATACTTCAGGATAATAACCCATAGTTTATGGGCGATCTTGCAGGATTTTGTCCATTTAAAAGCAAATGAATAAAAGAAGATATGACTTGCTCTGCTGAGTAGATTCGTTTCGATGGTGCGACCGATAAGGTTGACTTATATTCTGCAGAATAGCAAGAACGAAGGAAGTGATACACATGGCACAACGACATAATATCGTCGAGGACAAAGTGCACACGATCGAAAGTACTTCCTCTTTATCCGCTATGGTAAAGGATTCTTTTTTTGTTTGGTTATCTGATGGACGGGCCAAGAAATATCATCCCACCGTCTATTTATCTTGTATTGATAAAGTTTCTGAATATCTTATCCGTAGAAAGATATCCTCAATTAATTTGTGGGAAATCACAAATTTTGGCTTATTTAAAAGTATTTACAATAAAGCGATCAATGATAATCTTTTTAAAGCAACCGATAAAAAGACACATACTGTTTTTGTTCAGGTGGGAAAGGCCTTTTTGAAGTTTTTGAAGAGCAAACCAACCATACATAACGCGTCATCCGTTCCCCTTAAATCGTCGAGTCATTTTGTTTCTCGTTTGACAATTAAAGAAGCGATTATCCGTGTATTGGAAATCGAATCACACGGCATGACAGTCGAGCAGATTTATGAGGAAATTATTGCGGATGGATTATACTCTTTTGGAGCAAAGAATCCTATTGATATTGTTCGGGGACAAATCGACCGTGCATGCGTGAACTCCAATTATACGATTCGTGCTTCTAAAAATTGTTTCAGGTTTGAAAGAAACGAAAACGGTCAGAAGGTTTATTCCTTGCTAACCCCAACTTTGACCGACAATGCGGCGCAACCCGGCATTAGTGACGAAGGTGAACCTGCTGAGTCGGAACAAGAAGTCTTCAACACGGCAGTGGCAAAGGTCGATAGCCAGTCAATAACCACTCACGAGCCACAGTTTGTAGACTTTACTCATCCGGAATTTTGCACCGATTGCGACCCCATAAGTTGCATAGTCGAGGGAAACGATTTCAGCGGTGGTAACTGGCGAGATGTTCTTGTTGCGTTGACCGAGGTTTTTCTCCAGAGCAAGCCAAAGGCAATGAAGCTATATCACACAAGCCTTTACCCGAACGGCGAACACGAATTTTTACTCAAAGATAGACCAAAATTTTCTGCACGTCAACTATCCAACGGCTACTGGGTAAATGTTAACCTCAGCATAAAGGATTTGGTATTCACGATAGGAAGACTATGCCAGTTTTGCGGAGTTGACCTTAACGATGTGAGTATGACATATGTTCCGAAACAAAGCGCGGGAGGAATACGGCCAATGAATATAATAAAGGACGACTCCGCACGGTTTGCCCAGCAGACCGTCCGCGATGCGTTTCGAGCTTGGCTCACCACGCACAACCCCGAATGGAGCAGCAGGACAGTTACGATGCACTATTCGGATGCCTACTATTTATACAACAACAAGCGCGGAATAACGCTTGAGGTAGCTTTGACCGCTGATGACGGGCTGCAAAAAGCGTATGACGCGATTGAGCGATTCTATACAGATAACCCTACCCAAACTAATAACCCGTCTGGCGCGGCGCGTGGCTATCTTCGCTCTTTGCGTATGTTGAAAGAATTTCTCGATGAGAAATACCCTGAGTTGCTTAGCGCGAATTCGGCGTCTATCTCAGCACCGAGTGTTCCCGATGCCGCAATTGACGTATTGAAAAAGAACTATGCTTCGGGCTTTCGCTTTGACACGACATATATCAATCTGCTTTCAAGCGCCTCCGGCGTGGAAGTTGATGGGCGTATGCAGTCGGCACTCAAGCGCATTATGTTCCGCAGAGATGATGGTATCTACTTTTTGCTTGACATAGTTGCCGATTCCGACACTCGCGAAGATATCATTGATTTTGCCGATACCTATCTCCAAGAGTACGGCTGTTTTGAAATACCGGAATTTTATAAGCTGTATGAGGACAAGGTTAATCCGAATTGCATACGGAACGCGGACGATTTCGAGAGTTTCTACGAGCAAATCGGCAAGAGCGGTGTCCGTTGTGTTCAAGCCCCATATGTCGGCAACAGAATAGCGCGTTACAGCAATAGTGGCGTTTGGAGTACGTTTAAGGACGTCGCAGCAAAAATCGTCTCCGTTATTACCGAGGAATACGAACTTGACCAATATCACTCAGTCAACCCGCGATAATTACACAAGCGGCATAAGCAAGGATGACGGTTCTGTTTGTCTTTGGTTTGTTGTTGCGAAAGACCACGATGAACAGCTTTCAATTCCGCAAAAAATTGAGGGTGTGCTGAATCAGCTTCGCGACCACAGGATACTGATGTTTACGTTTCCCGCGCTGTCGTTTTGCCATAAAAACAAAAATCTCTGGAACGATTATGTACGGCAGTATGTCCAGTACATTTCAGACAAAGACGCTTTAATCCAGAAGTCCATCAAAGATATGGAAAATGAATGGTTTGGGGAGTTACGAAAACTTGATGCCGGGATAAAGGTGTATTCGTTTAAGAACGGACAAGTGATCGTAAACGATACAAACTGGAACGCATTTAAGGAATTAATCACTGGGTATGTGCGCAAAACGATGAAATACAGCGTTGACCATCTCGGATTCCAAGACCCGCATTTCGGCATTAGCTCGTTGCAAGCCTATGCCAAGGCGGGGATGTATCTTAACGTCACATCGGGTCCGATAGGTCAATTAGTCAGCACCCTAAGCAAGAGCGGATTAACCGACGACCTGGGCTGGTTTGCGCAAAATCCTGAACACCCGCTCGGAGCTATACATTCACTATTCGAGAAGAAATTTGCGAACACCTTAGGCAAAGGCGGTCAGCAGTCTTTACGAAAAGTGTATATGTTGTGATAAAGTAACATTGTAACGCCTCAACCTAACAAGATATAATCTTATTAGGGAAAGAGGAATGCATGATGACGCATTATTATGAGCCGGAATTTAAAGAAAAAATGGTACGGCTACATTTA
>JBDKUM010000124.1:0-4710 GCA_039679715.1 Phycisphaerales bacterium | reverse complement strand
TTTGATGACGTCTTTGAATTGAGCAATCGCGCTCGAAGAAATGCAGTGTATTTCCTGCTTTATCGGCCATGACCTGTACTTCAACATGCCTTGGCTCAAGAATATATTTTTCAAGATAAACAACACTGTTTTTAAATGCGATTTCCGCTTCAGCTTTGGCGGTAGAAAAAGCGTTGCGAAGGCTGATATCGTTATGGGCAACTCTCATGCCGCGACCGCCGCCGCCTGCTGCCGCTTTAACGATAACCGGATAACCGATTTTATTAGCAAGTTTTATGGCTTCGTTTTCATCAGTAATCTGGCCTTCGGAGCCGGGAACAACCGGAACTTTTGCATTTTTAGCGATTTCCCTTGCCGCGACTTTATCACCGAGCATTTTCATCGATTCAGGTCTCGGCCCGATGAATGCGATATTACAGTCTGCGCAAATTTGCGCGAAGTGCGCGTTTTCCGCTAGAAAGCCGTAGCCGGGGTGGATAGCGTCAACATCCGCAACCTCTGCTGCACTGATAATTGCGGGTATATTTAGATAACTCTGTGCAGGACTTGGCGGCCCTATACAAATCGCCTGGTCTGCGAGTTCGATATAAGATGCGTTTCTATCGGCTTCTGAATATACAACGACAGATTCGACACCAAGTTCTTTGCATGCACGAATTATTCTTAACGCTATTTCGCCTCTGTTGGCTATGAGTATTCTTGAAAACATCAGTTAATCCATAAAAACCAGATGTTAATCCGGTCTGACATTGAATAAAACCTGGCCATATTCAACCGTTTGCCCGTTAGTAACAAGAGCCTTTTCGATTGTGCCGGTGGTTTCAGCTTTAATTTCGTTCATTACTTTCATTGCTTCGATGATACATACAATTGTATCGGCTGTTACATGATCCCCGACCTTTACGTATGGTGGTGAGTCCGGGCTTGGTGACGAATAAAATGTTCCGATTATAGGAGACTTGATAGCGCCAAGTTTGTCATCTTCGGAAGCTGATCCAGCCGATGCCGCCGAGGCAGGTGCAGAAACAGGAGCCTGCGGTACCATCATTGGCATTGGTGCAGGTGCTGCTATTGAAATATGTGAACCCGGCCGTTTGAGATGGATTTTATCGTCGCCCTGGACTATTTCCACCTCGACAAGGTCTTTTTCAATCATAAGTTCAATCAATTCCTTGACTTTCTTCAAATCAGTATGTTTTTCTTCGCTCATTTATAGAGTTCCTTTTAGGTTTACATTAACCGCATAAGTATAGTAAAAATCGTTATTTTTGCAACGGAAAATTAAAATCGGTTCTGGGTTTGAACTTTTTTCTGAAATGTGTATAATCAAAAACTTACATTTTTCAGGAAGATAATGACAAACATTTTAAGCGAATTATTAGCAAATCATATCGTTTTTGGCGACGGCGCCATGGGTACTATGCTCTACGCAAAAGGTGTGTATATAAACACTTGCTTCGAAGAGCTTAATTTAACGAATCCTAAGCTGGTTGGCCAAATTCACGAAATGTATGTCTCGGCGGGCAGTAATTTTATAGAAACAAATACTTATGGAGCAAACGAATTGCACCTTGCAAGGTTCGGTCTTGCTGAAAAAACAGTCCAGATTAATACCACTGCGGTTAAAATCGCCAAAGATGCTGCTTCCACAGGAAATTCTGTTCTTGTTGCCGGTTCAATCGGACCTTTGGGTACTAAAATTTCGCAGGCCGGTTTGATAAATGAAAAAGATATTTCCAATGCTTTCACAAATCAAATAATCGCACTTTGTCAGGCCGGTGTAGATTTTCTGCTTTTCGAAACTTTCCATAGCGTCAAGGAATTGCTTGAAGCAATTAACTGTGCAACTAAAAGTTGTAAACTTCCGATTGTCGCTCAAATGGCGGTAAATGAAAATAATGAAACACTATATGGCGATAAAATAGATTATGCATTGGCAAAGGTTTCCGAGTTGCAGCAGGTTACCGCTGTCGGTTTAAATTGTTCAATCGGCCCTGCCGCAATGCTCGAAATTTTGCCGCTGATAAAAAAAGTGACTTCAAAACCTATATCTCTTCAGCCGAACGCAGGCCTGCCTCAAAATATTGACGGCAGAACTGTTTACATGTGCACGCCTGAATATATGGCCGAGTACGCGAAAAGATTTTATGAAAAAGGTGTGAAAATCATCGGCGGCTGCTGCGGAACTACTCCAGACCATATCAGGGAAATGGTAAAAGCTGTTAAACCTCTTCATAAAGCCGATTTAAGTTCTTCTGTAATTGAAATCAAACCTCAGCAAAAGGAAGTGCATAAAAAAAATCCTATCGCTTTGAAAGATAAATCGAAATTGGGCGCTAAACTTTCGGCAGGTGAAAAAATTTACAGTATCGAAATTTCACCGCCTAAAGGAACTGATGTTTCCAGTCTTATAGAAAAAGTTAAACTTTGCCGGCAGTATGGAATCGATGCTGTTAATATACCCGATGGCCCGAGGGCAAGTTCAAGATTAAGCGCGATGATTACCGCGATAAAAATCAAACAGCTTTGCCCGGGCATCGAGCCTATTCTGCATTTCTGCTGCCGTGATAGAAATATTATCGCTATGCAGTCAGACCTGCTCGGTATACAGGCTGTTGAAATTCCAAACGTTCTTATAATTACCGGCGACCCGCCAAAACTCGGTGAATATCCTGATGCGACCGCGGTTTTCGATTTAGATTCCATCGCACTAACAAAAGTTGTCAGCAATTTAAACTGCGGCATCGATATTGCCGGCAACGCCTTGCCTTCGCAAACATCACTGCTAGTTGGCGTTGGCGCAAATCCTGTCGCATCGGATTTGGATAGAGAAATCTCGCGATTCAAAAAGAAAGTGGAAGCCGGCGCAGAATTTGCGATCACACAACCGGTGTTCGATGAAAAAAGTTTGTTCAAATTTCTCGAACTTACAAAAGACCATAAAATTCCGATAATCGCGGGCATTTGGCCGTTCACAAGTTACAAGAACGCTGAATTCATGGCAAACGAAGTCCCCGGCGTTGTTGTCCCGCCTGAAATTCTTAACAGAATGAGCAAAACAAAAGACCAGCAGGACGGTAAAAAAACAGGTGTGCAGATAGCGATTGAATTAATGGACAAAATCAAGGATGTTGTTGCCGGTTACGCCATTAGTGCTCCTTTTGGAAATGTGAATATGGCTCTTGCCGCCGCCGGCAAAATTGGAATCGATAAGATATGAAAAAAAATGAAATAAAGGTTACATTGCTTGCGGTAACTCCTGAACCTCAAAAACTCATAGAGGAAGCAGGCAGGACATGTTATTTAAGTTTCGACAAAATCGGCGCAAATTCGGCGAGCGATTTCATTCAGCGCCTTATCAAGATGGGTCACGATTCACCGCTCGAACACGCCTGCGCGACTTTCCGCATTGAAAACTGTTCGCGTGCGATGACGCACCAGCTTGTCAGGCATCGTTTGATGAGTGTTTCACAGCAGTCTCAAAGATATGTAGATGAGGAAAATTTCCATTTTGTGATTCCTGAAACTCTGCCGAAGGAACATGTTAAGGAATTCGAAAATGATATGGAAATTATCCGGCAGATGTACAAAAAATGGCGAGATAAAGGATTGAAGCGCGAAGATGCTCGGTTCGTATTGCCAAACGCATGCACAAGCGAAATTGTCGTTACAGCTAATTTCCGCGAATGGCGGCATATAATAAAATTGCGAACCAGCAAGAAGGCTCAATGGGAAATCAGAATTGCGGCTACCGAGATTTTAAAAGTCTTGAAAAATCTTGCGCCAGATTGCTTCTGCGATATCGAAATTAATCAGGATATCGAAGCGGAGTAAAATTGTTATTCCGAGCAACGCCGGGGAATCATAAAAAAATTATTGCTTTGCCGCGGCAACCATCAGTGAACCGAACGGATCTTTGCCTGCGGGTTGAATATAATTGGCAAGAAGGATAGAAAAACCGGCAGAAGTAATTTCCTGCGTAATAATTTTTTGAACAGAAATTTTACGTACCGGCAGAAAACTTTTTTTATGCGGGATATACAAAATATCTTTCAGAATTTTTCCCCCGTTTGCAGTTTTTTGAAATTGCACTTTATTGATTCCGCCGCACATTGTCATAATTATTAAAATTCCATTTTTATTTAGAATCTTAAAAGCATTTTTCAAAAATTTCTTGCGATTTGATGCCGCTACAACGCAATGCAGACAATGACCATCGATCACAACATCGAATTTTCCAAGCTTCGCAACATCGTTCGAGCAAACATCCATCCTTTTAAACTCGATATTCGTATTAACACTTTGCTGTTTCGCCATCGAAATCGCTGTTTTACTTATATCCGCTCCAACACCCTCATAACCTTTTGCGCAAATGAATCTCAAAATGGGAGCAGTTCCGCAGCCAAGCTCAATAACCTTGCCTTCTTTCGGAAACCATTTTTTGCTGAAAACTTCTTTAAGGAATTTTTGTGATTGGGTATCTATCTCTTTATTTTTTGGCGAAAGCAGTTTCTCCCAGCAGCATACCCCCCTGTCTTTCATTGTTTTATATGCGTGCTCATGATACTTGTAAGTTTTTCTATCCATCATCTGCCTCCCAGTATTTCACTTTAGTTGTTTTTCCTCACACAACTGAAATCATAATTTTTTTCAAAAACAGTTTCAAAATCGAAAACATTATGAAAATCCTCAATCGAATCTTCCGGCCGA
>JBDKUM010000123.1:0-7608 GCA_039679715.1 Phycisphaerales bacterium | reverse complement strand
CATACCATTTGTACCCCCTGCCGCTTCATTAAATTAAAAGAAAATCATTTTAGCAGAGGATATAATGAAAGATCTTCTTTACTGATTCTCTCCTTAAGGGCGAAAAAAACCTTTTCTGTTTCAGATAAAAAAGCCGTAGTATTCTCGGCAACCTTACTTGCGCCTAAATATTTCATTTTATATTTTTCAAAAACCTTTGCTAATGCTCCCATTTCATAGGCAAAGGCTTCGGCAGTGGTTTTTATTTTAATATCGTGATGCTGCATAAGAACTGGGTAAACATATTTGTCTTCTGATGCCAGATGCATCTTAATGATACCTGATAATTGGGCAAGCGAATTAGAAATTTCGAAAGCATTTTCTTTTACCTGTTCTTGGTTTTGATATGCCCTGATTTTTTTAATCAAGTCCAAAACATCCTTATGTTGCCTTTGCAAATTATTAATGTCCATGTTATAAATTCCTCCTCTACCTAATCCTTAGCATCTAACCATGATTATACTCGAGAATATCGATTATTACTGTGATTTAAATCACCGCATAAGGAATATTTTACATACATAATAATCATTTTATAAACTCGGCGTTTTTATATTAAGCACAATGAATTTCTCTCCTTGATCAGCTTGCAAAGCCATCATTATATTTACAGGACATACGACTAAATTATATCGTCCTGTTTTTGGTAAAAAACGAGCAACCATGTTTAAAAGCAGCTTTAAGCTGTTCAAATAAGGTGAATAACATCGGTATATAAACCAAGGTCAGAAAGGTGGAAACCATTAAACCACCTATGGTAACTACCGCCAACGGTGACAACCGTTCTAGCCCTACGGCCCATTGCAGCGCGATAGGCACCATGCCGGCTGCTGTGCCGAGAGCAGTCATTACAATCGGACGAGTCCTCATATGAACACTGTCCAAAATAGCTTTCTCCATAGGATCACCACGTCTTCTCGCTTGCAGGATAAAGTCAATAAGTAAAATAGAGTTTTTAACGACAATACCTGCCAGGAGTATAATCCCGACAAATGCTGACATAGAGGAATGCTTGCCTGTAGCTAATAAAAGCCATATTCCACCAATAACCCCAAATGGAATAGCAGACATGATGGTGAATGGATGAATAAAGGAATGAAACGCTGGGACCAAGCTAAAGTATAGCAAAATTAAACCAATAGCCAAGGCAACACCTAATGACTTAAAAGAATCAGTCATTGGTTTAATGTCACCTTCCTGCGAAATACTGTATCCTGCCGGCAGTTCAATATCTTTAATAACGTTTTGAACCCCTGTATCTAAATGCGTAATTGCTGTCTTTTCCCTGTAACCGTAAATGTCAAGGGTATTTTGTAATCCTTGTCTGGTTATCAATGTAGGCGTTTTTTGTAGAGAAAGCGTCCCGAGCGTTTGAAGAGGTACTGCACCTTTCGGGGTGATAATATAGATATTTGCCAGCTTAGTAAGATCGTCCCGTCTGTCTTTAGGGTACTCTACCCGAAACATGATACCGTCTTCCCCTTCGATCCGATAAGTTGATCCCGTATTACCACGGATAACTGCTGCCAACTGTCGGGAAACAGCAAGTGGTGATATCTCGTACAAGGAACAACGTTCTTTATTAACGATAAACAGTGCTTCTTGCTTGTCATAGCTCCAACTGCGCGAAACACTTGTTAAGCCGCCTACCATATACATCTTGTCATATATTTCCTGCCCAATTTTGTCCAACATTTTACGGTCAGGTCCGGAAATCATCACATCGACAGATGCCTTAATACTGGCCATAGGAGTCGCACCATAATCAAATACATCTGCATATTTAAGCCCTGGAACACTAGCAAATTCCTGCCGAAGATAATTTTCGATCGACCATATGTCCTGTTGCCGGTGAAAATGGTCAACCAACCTAATCGTAATATTCCCTGCTTGAGGCAACTTGCCATTACCAAAGCTAACTGCACCGGATTCAGAACCGACCACGGTAGATATAGTCTCCAATCCCGGCAACTTCAAAATGACAGCTTCCATTTGCGAGACTACTTGTTCCGTATCAACTAGTGACATATCTGTATCACTTTCAAAGTTAACCTTGATAATTCCCGTGTCCATAGATGCCTGAACCTCACGCCCGACAAGTGGCATCTGCCTAACACTAACAATAAACATGATAATCGCCAACATAATGAATAATGCTTTATGCTTTAAAGCTGTTTTAGCAGCAGTAACGAAAAATTGGCGCATAGCAGTCATAACTTTTTCATCAAAACGTATTGCCAGTCGTTCAATAAAATTAGGCTTTAATTTGGCACGCAATAGTATTGGCGCGGCAAGTGGTATAATAGTCACCGAAACTATATAGGAAGCAACGAGAGAAATACACATAGGAAGGGCTAGGGGGGCCATTACTTTTTGAACATAACCGCCGATAAAAATTATTGGAATTAAGACCATGACTGTAGCATAAGTGCCAGAAAAAATAGCAACAAGTACCTATTCGGTACCACAGATAACTGCCTGGTTTAGTCTTTCTGGCGTTTCTTCATAATGCCTAGCAATGTTTTCAATTACTACAATGGCATCATCGAGCAGCATCCCCACTGCCAGAATGACCCCTGTCAGCACAATCATATTAAGTTCATAACCAATCATCCATAATGCAGCAAAGGTAAGAAGATATGTGAAGGGAATGGAAATTGCCGCCAATAAAGTAACACGCATATTGCCGAGAAAAAGGAACACGACAAGAATTGTTAGTATAATCGCATCACGCAGGGCATCCTGCATATTCGCAATCGTTGTTCGGATCAGTGTACCCTGCGTATCACTTATCTGAAATTCGATGCCCGGATAATGTTCCCTTAGTGTCGGCAAATAGCCTTCGATTGACCTGACGGTATCAAGGGTATGCCCCTCAACTGACCGCAAGATACTAACGCCAACGGCTGGATGGCCATTACCATGGTAGGCAGACTGACGTTCGGCTGATCCAAATTGAAGTGATGCCACATCACGCAAATAGATGTCGCCTGTTTGCCTGCGGGCAATAACAATGTTTGTCGCTTCCTCCGGCTGGCTAAATTCGCCTTGTGTCTTTAACAATAATTGCTGCGAGTCCTTTATTATTAAACCGTCCGGAACATTTACGCTATTAGCGTTAAGAGCCGCGGCAACATCGCCGATGGTAAGTCCATACTTGACCAAGGCTTCAGGATTTACCACTATTTTTAACTCTGACTGCAAACCGCCAAATACTTCAACCTGTGCGATATTGGGAACTCGTAGTAGTTCTTCTTTGATTTCATTATCGGCTAACTGCCGAATTTGAGCCAAACCCAAAAGTGAATTGTCTTTAGGCGAAAGAGACAATACCACGGTTGGCTGGCTGGCTTGACTGATTTTATAAACCTGCGGTGGTCGTATATCGGAGGGCAGTTGGCCGGCTATTTTGCTTAATGCGTTAGCAACATCAGTTGCCCCTGCATTTAGTGAGGTAGTATAGTCGAATTCAACGTTGACTACGGATACCTCATCCTTGCTCGTAGAACTAACCCGAACGACACTTCCTAATGTAGAAAGTTCTTTTTCGATTGTTCGGCTGGTCTTTGCCTCAACATCTGCCGCTGAGGCGCCAGGTTGGACGGTAATGACCATAATTTGTGGACGGTCGGTGTCAGGATATAGATTAAGTGGCATCTTGCTATAGCCAATAAGGCCAACAATTGCTAAAACAAGCACGATTGACAAAAATAAATACGGTTTTTCCAGATACCTGGCGATTAGACCTTTCATGGATTATCACCTGCTATTTGCATTGGCTTAACCTTGACTCCATTCATAAGCCGCAGTAAAACGCTTTGCTGCCCAACCGCAACAACTGCATTTTCAAAAACACCGCTAACTACCGCCAACTTGTCAGTCTGCCCGGTCACAATCACGGGCACTTGCTCAGCCATACCCTCCTTTACTACAACCACAAACGTACTCTCACCTGTTTTCACCAAAGCGTTTACGGGAACTATAAGTCCGGTGGCGTTATCAAGCACAAAGTCCAGACCGACTGTTGCCCCAGTAGGTAACCCATTTGGCAACTCATCGATCATAACCTCTACGGTGGCTAAATAGTTAACAGCCAGCGAGGGATAGATTTTAGAAACTGGTGCTTCCAGCCGGTTCTGACCATCTGTAATTATGGCTATTGTGCCAACTCTAATGCGTCCAAGTTGTTCCTGAGGAATCTGGGCTATTATTCTATACCCAGCGCTGGTTCCTTGCAGTCTCAGCAAAGTCTTGCCCGGCACAGCCGTCTCACCAGGCTCGACAGAACGTTTTACAACTATCCCATCAAAAGGAGCGGTGAGGTAAGCATAACTTAATTCAGTCTGAGCCATGCTCAGATTCGCCTTAGCCATTTGAACACGCTCCTGGGCAGCATTCATTTGACTTAATGCGTTGTCGGCCACCGCCCTTGATTTTTCGAAATTCTCTAATGATATGGCTCTGCTTTTGTACAAATATTCATCACGTTCAAAACTAGACTGTTGAGCCTGATAGAAGCTTTGTGCCGCAATTACTAGGCTTTCTGCGGCACTTAGATCGGCTGCGGTTGCCTGAGTTTTACTGACCAAAGCCATATCATCCAATTGCAACAGAATCTCACCTTTTACGACCGAATCTCCCTCACGCTTGCTTACAGCTAAAACATTGGCGGTTATGCGGGACGCAATATCGGAAGCCAGTACAGATTCGACCTTACCCATATAATGCTGGGTAATGGGCAATGATCCCCGCTTAACAGTTGCAACCTCTACAGCCACACTTGGAGCCTGCGGCGTCTGTAGGCTGGTTATATCGTAATTCCTTTTCATGACCAAACCAACCGCTAAAGCAATAACAACAATTGCTGCTAATCCAATAGCCCATCTAGTTTTTATGGGGCGCATAACCATCTCCTCCTTGTTTGTCGATCTTGACAATTTCACTGGACATCTTAAAAGGCATCTCACCATATAGCACAGCCAAATTAACCTCTGCTTCAATACGGTCATATACCGCTTGGTAGTATGCAGTCTGGGCGTTCGCTGCCGTAGATTGTGCTACTAGCATTTCTGTTGCTGACGCGCGTCCCGCCTGATAAGACAATGTCTGAATCCGATACACTTCTTCTGCACGCTTCCACGCTTTCAGCGCAGCTTCTACCCTAGCAATGGCAGATGTAATATTATCTCGGTAAGTTGTGTCTGCTGTTTTAATATCTGCTAAAACCTGTTCATACTGTTCATTCGCCCGTGCTACCTGTTCACTGCTCTGCCGAATATTGGCAGCAATAACTCCCCCATCAAAAATTGGCAACTTTGCATTTACGCCAATTGTCCACATTTCATCTGTACTTCCCTGCCCCAACAGCTTTTGACTATAATCACCGTTCAAAGTAATCCGAATACTCTTGTCTGCTTTTGCTGCTTGCAGCAAATCACCGGCCTGCTGCTTACGAAGCGTAGCTTTATAAAGCTCGGTATTCGAAGATAAAGATGCCTCTGTTATCGAAAAGGCCGGCGTATAGTCTGTTAACTGTCCAACGAGGTGAAAGCTGTCCGGAAGATCAATTCCTAAAAAAGATTTCAATGCAGACACCTGCGCATCCAACTGCCCATGGTAACGAGCCAGTTTTTCTTTTTCTACGGCAATTTGCGCTTCAACCTGCATGACATCCACTTCCGCTATTCGTCCTACTTCCAAACGCAATTTGGATTCTTCATACACATTATCCAATGAACGAATTATTTCTATTTGGGCTTTGATCGTATCCTCAAGCTGCAAGATACGGTAAAAAGATTTCGTGACATCCCCCGCTACACGTAATTTTTCTTTATAAACATTTGCCTCTTGCAGATCCATTTCGCGGTCCTGATATCTAATTAAAGACTTGGTCTTCCCATCGTCATAAAGGACTTGCCGAGCAGTAAGAGAATAGCTTGTCATAGTATCATCAAACACTGCAGGGATAGATCTGTCATGAGCAGGAATAAGACCAGTCGGTTCTCCCTGCTTAAGATAGCCCCCGTTGAGCTCTATGTATGGTCCGGCCAATCCCCTCGCTCCAACCGCTACTGCCTGTTTTGCTTTCATTTCTTCTATCTGGGCCAGCAGACTATGATTTGATTGCATCGCCTGCTTCAGCAAATCGGATAAAGTATATTCGGTCTGTTCTTCTGCTGCAGCAGAAGATACAAGAAGTATTAAAATAACCAAAGCAATGCCGATTGTCCGCAATTTTTTTATGCTCATCTCTCGCCTATGCATCAAAAAATCTCCTCTCATTAATTATGTGAATCATCATTCACATCAAAGGCAAAAAAATTTATTCATCTTTGGAACGATAAATTCCATGCAGGTAGATATTCCAAAGTTTTTCAGGATATTGGTCGATCGCGTTGTCTTCAAACTGTGCCATTATGGCCAAGGGTTGCACCATTCCCAAAAACAGAAGCGCTCCAGCGCTCGCGTCGATATTTTCTATTTCCCCATTTTTACGTCCTTGATCGATAATGAACCCTACTTTATCCAAATAGCAAGCGATAACAGTCAACATCTTCTTTTTTAAGACGGATTCTTTATCGCTACTAAGTAGCGTAAAAAGTATCCGTGGGATAGCTCGCTGCTCCTTAAAAAGTTGAACATGTCGATCAAGTAAAAGCTTCAGTCGTGCTAAAGCATGTGTCTCTGTTCGCAAGGTATAACTAACATTATCTTGCAGCGCTTTATTCACAAAATCTATTAGACTATCAATTATTGCCTCTTTTCCGGTAAAATGACGGTATATTGCCGATGGAACCAAGTTAATGGCAGCAGCGATATTAGCAATATTGACATTGTCTAATCCTTTTTGCTCGACTAAGTCTAATGCAGCGGTAATAATTTCTTCTCGTCTTTCTTCTGTTGGTTTCTTTTGTACCAAAAAAGTTCCCTCCATCTAACATTCGATGTGAATATCGATTCACATATATATTAACATGTAAATTATTGCTATACAAGAGATAATTGCAAATTTCTAAACATTACTTGAGCTACAAAAGGCTGGCTAAGGTGATGGCTACAAACCAGAATTGCCAAGGCAACAGCGGAAGGTTACAAGAACAGAGCCAAAAAATTGCAACACATTCATTTTATGCCAAAGCCTATGCCGTAAAGAAAGTAACATCGAATAAGGGCAAGAACACTTCTGAAATCAACAAAAAACTCTGGTCACCTTCCGCAGCCAAGCCGAAAGCAATTTTAACATAAAGTTGCCTCTTTACTGGTTCGCTAAGCCTAAAACATATGTAATCTTAGTAATACCTTCCGTATTCACTAACAATCCCTCCCGTACAAAGAGGAGGTTTACCGCACAAAACAATAAGCTCTGCTTAGCCTTCTTAAATGGTGCAGAGCTTATTGTCCTCTGCCTTCATACTATAATCAGATCCTGACTAGAAATAAATTATTCAACTTTTATTGCACTGACGGGACATTGCATTTCAGCGTCTTTTGCATTCACCATAATATCATCTGTAATTTCCTTATCTAATGCCTTGGCTTTTCCATCGTCATCCATTTCAAAAATTTCCG
>JBDKUM010000122.1:0-10958 GCA_039679715.1 Phycisphaerales bacterium | reverse complement strand
GCCGAGGGATTATCGAACTCTCGTCGTCGGTAGGTGTTTGCTCGGCTCGCTACGCTCGCCTCACCAACACCTACAGTATCTATGAGACTATTATTAACCATGACTTTTGTCAACATACAAGGGATTGGAATCGCAATGACATTTTAGAGGTTACTTTGATTATATCTAAATTCGGCTTTATAAATAATGGCGTAAAAAGAGGGCAATTAGTTATAGTTGACAAAAAAAGGAATTTAATTTATTATAAAACGTTTGAGATACTCTATTTATGGATAATTTAAGCCCATTATGGCAGAAGCGACTGTAAATAATGATGTAAATGGCGGCGCATCGAATGGCGAAGTCGAGGGATTGGACAAGGCCAAGGCGTTTTTCAGAAGGGCTGAAGAGGTAGCTTCGACTGATAACTTCGATTACGCAATCGATTTGTTTATGGAAGGATTGCAGCGGGCGCCAGAGGCGGTTGAGGACGGGCACAAGAAGTTGCGATACAATTCGCTTGTGCGTCAGGCCAAGGGCGGCAAAAAGCCATCCATGATGGAGAAGATGAAACATTCGCGCGGTAAAACGGCGATTGAAAATATGCTTAATGCGGAGTATCTGCTGGCGAAGGATCCGGAAAATTTACTTTATGCCGAGCAGATGCTTAACGCGGCTCTTTCAGGGCAATATAAAAAAACCGCGATGTGGATTGCGGATACGATGTTCGAGGCTTGCAGGGCGATGGATAAGCCGTCGATTTCGACGTTGCTCCTGCTCAAAGACGCGTATTCGATGATGGAACAATATCAGATGGCGGTAAACGCATGCGGGTTCGCAATGAAGTTGAAGCCTGATGATGGGATCCTGATGGGCGAGTTTAAAAATCTTTCTGCACGTCTGACGATGCAGAAGGGTAAATACGACCAGGATTTCAGGGATTCGATACAGGACAGGGAAGAACAGGAAAAATTGCAGGCACAACAGGGGCTTGTGAAAAGCGTTGATGTTCGGCAGCAGGCGGTTGATACGGCGCGAACGGCTTATGAAGCGAATAAGACGATTCATACGCTTTTCAAGCTGACCGATTCGTTGGGTGATTTGCAGACCGATAAGGCGGATGCGGAAGCGATTGGTATGCTCGAAAGGACTTATGAGCAGTCGCGAGATTTTAATTATAAAAAGCGTTCGGGCGAAATGAAGCTTCGTATGCTCAGGCGGCAAATAAGGCAGCAAAAAGAAAAACTGCTGACTGCTAAAGCGGGCGATGTAACGAAAGAATCGATTGACGCGAATATCAGGGAATTGCTTTCTGCAGAGTTGGAGCATTACCGGCTTTGTTCGGAAAATTACCCGACAGATTTGCGTTTGAAATATGAATATGGACTTCGGCTGATGCGAAATCAGAAGTATGATGACGCGATACCGATGTTTCAGGCGGCAAGGAAAGAGCCGAAATATAAGATTATGGCGATGAATAAAATCGGGCTGTGCTTCTTTGTCAAAGGCTGGTTTGCCGACGCGATCGATACGCTTAAAGAAGCGATGGAATTGTATGAAATAAAAGACAATGACATTGCGAAGGATTTAAGGTACAATCTGGCACGAGCTTATGAGCAGAACGGGCAGACTGATGATGCCCTGGAACTCTACAGGCGAATCGCACAGATTGATTTTTCGTACAAGGATGTGCGGGCGAGAGTAAACAGACTAAGAAAAGCTTAAAGTTAAAAGTGTAAAGTGAAAAGTTTTGGAATGGCCTGTCGGCCAAGCTAAATTAATATTAATAAAAATTAAATTCAACAATTTATTAGGAGTAAAAATGGCACATTCATTATCAGCCAAAAAAAGAGTAAGGCAGAACGCAAAGAAACGTCTCGTTAACCGCGCAAGGAAGACGACGGTAAAAGCAAATCTTAAAGGAATTAACGAAGCAATTACCGAAGGCAATAAGAAGTCGGCAAGTGAACAGTTTAAAGCAGTTATCAAGAATCTTGATAAAACAGCGGCTCGCAAGACAATTCATAAAAACCGAGCAGCAAGATTGAAATCAAGATTGGCAAAAAAAATTAACAAATTGAAATAGTGCTGATTGACACGGACGAAACACGGACGGTCAGGGACTATAAAGGCGATAACGCCATGCCGGCTAACTGGTATGGCGTTTTTTTATTTTACAGAAAGTTTTAGGTTATAGGGGAGAGGAAACAGGAATATAATGGTTGAAACATTAAAAAAACGAATATTGGATCATCTTCGGCATCGCGATTATACGCCAGTAAAATCATCAGAACTGGTTAAAAGACTAGGGCTCAAGAAAGATGAGATGGATACATTCACTGATGCTTTTATGCAGCTTAAGGAAGACGGGCTGGTGGTGAGTGGAGAAAAAAATCTAGTATCGCTGCCGGGGCCCGGGGCGAAAGTATATGGAACATTCAGAGGAACATCAAAAGGGTTCGGTTTTGTAACGCCGACCCAAGCCAATTCGCACGGTGATTTGTTTATCCCTGAAAAATATACACACAACGCGATGAGCGGTGACATGGTAATTGCGACGGCTGCAAAAGAAGGCAAGCGCGACGGACAGGACAGGTATAGCGGAAAAATTATTGAGATTGTACAGAGGGCGAATAATAAATTTGTCGGCGCGATTATCAAAAAGGGCGATTCATATTTTCTTGTTCCTGACGGAAAATTTACAGAGCTTGTGGAAATCGATGATGTTACGGCCAAGAATGGTCAGCCGGGTGATAAGGCGGTTGTCGAGATAATCAGTTTTCATACGAAGACACAATTTGCTCGCGGAGTTTTGACTGAGGTTCTGGGCAAGAGCGGAAAATATAAAACGGAAATTAATGCGGTTATCAAGCGTTTCGCGATGCCGCATGTTTTCAGTGCAGAAGTGCTTGCTGAGGCGGGTAATGCGGCCAGGACTTTTGAATCAGCGGATTATTCGCATCGACTGGATTTGACTGACAAAATTATTGTTACAATCGACCCGCCAGATGCGAAAGATTTTGATGACGCGATAAGTATTGAGAAAAATTCTGACGGGACTTTCAAGCTTGGTGTGCATATCGCGGATGTTTGCGAGTTTGTAAAAAAGAGCAGTGAGCTTGATGATGAGGCGGCTAAGCGGGGCAATAGTGTTTATCTGCCGGGGAAAGTTTTGCCAATGCTGCCGGAGACTTTGAGCAACGGTGTTTGCAGTTTGCAGCCGATGCAGAAAAGGCTCACGAAAAGCGCTTTTATCACTTACAACAATGCCGGCAAAGTTTTGAAAACAGAATTTGCGAATTCAGTGATACTTTCAAAAGCGCGGCTGACTTATATTGAAGTAGATAATATTTTAAAAGGTGCGCCGACAGATAAACCGCAGGAAGTCGCAACTTTGCTGCGAGAGATGGAAAAACTTGCGAAAATTATTGAGCTGCGAAGACAGAAGGATGGGATGCTGCATCTTAATATGCCGGAGATTGAGCTTGAATTCGATAAAGCCGGAAACGTGGTTGATGCTCATCCTGCGGATACGAGTTATCCGCATACGATGATTGAGATGTTCATGGTCGAGGCTAATGAAGCGGTCGCGCGAATGCTGGACAGTGTGAATGTGCCATTCATGCGGAGGATTCACCCTGACCCGGATTTGCTTAGTTTGAAGAAGATGGTTGGGACGCTGAAATCATTTGGAATTTCTGCGCCCAAACGGCCGGACAGGTTTGATTTGCAGGCGATTCTTGATAAGGTTAAAGATAAGCCCATGGAGTATGCGGTGAATACGTATGTTTTGCGTTCGCTGACGCGCGCGGAATATTCGCCTTTGACAATTGGACATTTTGCTCTGGCATCGGAGCATTATTGCCATTTCACAAGTCCGATTCGCAGATATTCTGATTTGCTGGTGCACAGGCTTTTCGATATTTATATGAAAGATAAAAATTTTGAAAATGCACCGACGGAAGAAGAGCTTATCAAAGTCGGCGAGCATTTAAGTTTTACCGAAGAACGGGCTGACGATGCGGAAGAAGACCTCAAAGCGGTTTTGATTCTTGAAATGATGAAAGACCGGCTGGGCGAGACGATGGAAACGATTGTTTCAGGGCTGGCGAATTTCGGCGTTTTTGTGCGATGCAATAAATTCGGAATCGAAGGATTGATACCGATGGATTTGCTGGGTAAGGAACATTTTGTTTACGATTTTAAGGCTCAATGTGTTTACGGCAGACGCAGCGGAAAGACTTATCATATCGGCCAGCCGCTGACTGTGCGAATCGCATCTGTAAACGCGGCGGCAAGGCAGTTGAATGTAATTCCTGTCGAAAAGCCAAGTGAAAAAATTGAGATGAAGAAAAAATTAAAGAAAAAAAAGCAACAGCGAAAAGAGAAAAAGAAAAATAGACAAAATAAAAGGAGATAAGTTTTAATGCTGAAGGGATTTCTCGCATCAAAATACTTGCCATGGATAGCGGCGGCGATGGCGATTATTTTTATGCTGCCTGCGATTAAGGAAGGTTTGTTGACAGACGACCTGATTCAAAGAATCCCGCAACTTAAGCCTTCGCAAATTCCTCCAAATCTTTATAGAACCGGAGCAGTGCCCGAGAATACGGGAACTTTAAAAGCGGTAATCTTTGAGACATTCGGTTTCACGCGAACCAAACAGCGGCTTGAAAAAGGAATTAATTACGGAATGCTGCCCTGGTGTTTCACAAAAGATACCAAATGTTCGCTTTGGCGGCCTTTAACTGCTTTTACGCATTGGCTTGATTATCGAATTTTTCCAAATTCTCCCGCGCTCATGCATGTGCGCAATATACTCTGGTTTGCGGCGGGCGTGTTTTTTATTTCACTTATGTACCGCAAAATAATCGGCGCAAACTGGATTGCGGGACTTGCGGCAATTATGTTTGTTCTTGACAGCAATACATATTTTCCTGTTATGTTCGTCGCGAACCGGGGATTTATAGCGGCATTTTTTATGGGCGTATGCTGTTTTTATTTTCATCGCAAATGGAGGATTGAGAATTCTAAAATTGCCGCTTCGCTTTCTTTTGTTTTTATGATGCTGTCATTGTTATGCAATGAAGGTGGTGTTTCGACATTTGCGTTTATACTCGCTTACGAACTCGCTCTGGATGATGTGAAGTGGGCAAAGCGATTGACAGCTTTGCTGCCTGCGATTGCTTGTATTATGATTTGGCGGATTGTATATAACGGGTTTGGATTCGGAGTTTCAGGAATTGGAGGCGGGTACATCGACCCGGGATACGAGCCTTTTAAGTTTTTGATGTTCCTGCCCATTTATGTTATTGCGATTCTTTCCGGTCAGCTTTCGGGTATAGCTCCTGATATTATGATGGGCTTGAATTTTCAATGGTGCAAATATGTTTATGCGTTTTATATAGCTTTCATAATGGCTGCGATGATATTATTTTTACCTGTCATCTGGAAAAATAAAATTGCACGGTTCTGGTTTTTGGTATTTGTATTTGCCGCGATACCGGTTGTGGCGGCGCCAGCAAGCAAAAATTTTATTTTTCTTTCAGTCGGGGCTTACGGATTTATCGCGATATTTGTTTATGAGATTTCTGACAAGCAAAAAAGATTATCATATAAAGCGATTTATAAATATGCCTCTATTTTGCTTTGCTGTTTTTTGCTGCTGGTTCATATTCCTTTGGCGGCGGTTTCCCGAATATTTGTGCCGAGAGCTGCGCATTTCGTATTAAGCAGTTTTTCAAACCCGCGAGTTTATAGAGATGCTGGTCTGTCGCAGGAGAGTGATTTTGTAATTATCAACGCGCCATGTTACCTTGCGACTTCAATTGTGCCTTTTACTGCGGCATATTATAATTTGCCGGTCCCGAAATCCGTTCATTCGCTGGGGGCCTTATATACGGGTCTGACAATTGAAAGGCCTGATGAGAGAACGCTCATAATAACCAGCAAAGAAGAAAATATATTTACTGCTAATCAGGAATATGCAGTTCATATTACTCACGCAATGTCAATAATGGACAGGCTTTTTGTCAGTCCGCGAATGTTCAAGAATACAAAGCAATTTGTAAATGATGATTTTACAGTCGAAATTCTCGAGATTGATAGCGGTTTCCCAAAAAAGGCCGCATTTACGTTCACTACTCCGCTGGAAAATAAAAAATGGCTGCGGTTTGATTTGGATAAATTTGGATATGTGCCGTTTGAATTGCCGCAAAAAGGAGATACGGTTATAATTGAAGGGCCCGGAAAATTGAATATGGCCAACGCGATTAATTATGTATTCGGCAAAACTGGGAAATGATAATTTCAGGAAGATGTTCACATCGATGAAAATTTGCGGTAAATAATTGACAAAAAGGGATTTAAGAGATAAAATTTAAAGTTTAAAAATCAAAATGCAAAATTTTGGAATCGCCTTTGGCGAGCTAATTAATTTTAAGTTATGGCGGACACACAACAAAAAATAACGATGATTGAGCAATTTGGGGCAAGCGTTTTGCGCGGCGTCAATAACAGCGGCAGATTCGCGCGTTTTCAATTCGATTCAATCATTCAATCCGTGGCCGCTTGTTTTACGCCTCGAACATATTCATTAATCTGGAATCAGATGCTTGCGATTGGCGTGCGAAGTGTGCCGGTTGTCGCGATTACAGGTGCGTTTGTCGGAATGGTGCTTGCGATTCAGGCGTATGATCAGCTTGCGGGTTTGGGCATCGAAGAGCATCTTGGGGTGCTGATAAATCTTTCGGTTGTTAAGGAGCTTGGGCCTGTGCTTGCGGCGGTCATGCTTGCGGGCAGAGTAGGCGGCGCTTTGACTGCTGAACTGGGCACGATGAATGTTACTGAGCAGATTATGGCTGTTCGGAGTATGGGCACTGACCCGATTCGATATCTGGTTGCGCCGCGTTTGATCGCATGTCTGCTTCTTACTCCTATCCTTATTATATATGCCGATTTTCTTGGCATGATTGGCGGATATTTAATCAGCGTACCGTATATGGGAATTAACGGCAGGGCTTATTGGAATTTCAGCGCGAGCGGCGTCGAGCTTTGGGATATCACAATTGGTATCGCCAAGGGATTTTTCTTCGGGGCGGCGATTGCGGGCGTGAGCTGTTATAAAGGTTTTCATTGCAGGGAAGGGGCCGAGGGTGTCGGCCAGGCCTGCACGGAAGGTTTTGTCGGTAGCTTTATCATTATTCTTGGAATCGATTTCGTATTGGTTGTTATCTTTAAAGCAATTTACGCGTCGATTTGGCCGTTGAAGCTATTGCTCTAAAAAGATTTATGGATCCCCGCTTTCGCGAGGATGACAATATTGGCTGACGAAAATAATAAAAATATAATAGAGCTTAAAAATGTAACCAAGCGGTTTGGGAAACTTGCGGTGCTTGATAAGGTTTCTGTCTCTTTCGAGAAGGGAAAGACGACCGTTATCATCGGGCCCAGCGGGTGCGGCAAAACCGTTTTGATTAAGCACATTATTGTTCTGCTTCGGCCAAGCGAAGGTGAGGTTTATTTCCATAACCAGAGAATTGATAGTCTCGATGAGAAAAAACTTTCCAAAGTGCGAACGCAAATGGGATTTTTGTTCCAGATGGGTGCGCTTTTTGACAGTATGACAGTTGAGGAGAATATTATTTTCCCGCTGCAGCAGCATAGTAAAATAAAAGACCGAGAACAATTAAATAAAATCGCGAAAGAAAAATTAGCTTTGGTCGGCCTTGACGGCTATCAGGAATATTATCCTGCGAAGCTTTCAGGCGGCCAGAAAAAGAGAGTTGCGCTTGCAAGAGCGATTGCGCTTGAGCCTGAGGTGATTTTGTATGATGAGCCGACAACGGGCCTTGACCCGATTCGCTCGGACATTATTAACGAATTGATAATGAAATTGCAGAAGGAACTGGGCGTGACGAGTATTGTTGTTACGCACGATATGAAGAGCGCGAGCAAAATTGCCGACAGGATTATAATGCTGCATAAGGGCAGAATTGAAGCCGATGGCGATGCCGCGGCGATTCAGAGCAGTCCTTCGGAAGTGGTACAGCGGTTTATCAAAGGCGAAATCAGCGAAGGCGATATCCAGTCAATGCAGGTTTCATTTGAAGATATAAAAACAAATGATAAAAAATAATCGTATAAGAACCATCAAACCAAGAAATGACAAATAAAAACTCACAACAGATTGCAGATGAACTATCGCGTTTAATAGGCGGTGAATGTTACGCAGATATTTTTGATCGCGTCGCGTACAGTACGGATGGCAGCATATATCAAATCATTCCTCAATGCATCGTTGCGTCCAAAACAACCGAAGATGTAGCCGCTATTATCAAATATGCGGCAGAGAATAATATTCCTGTATCGCCTCGCGGGGCTGGAAGCGGTCTGGGCGGCGAATCGCTAACAAGCGGCATCATGCTCGATATGACGCGATTCATGAACAAAATTGTAAGCACCAGCAGCGATGGTTCGACAGTTTGCTGCCAGGCGGGCGTTGTTCTCGATGATGTCAATAAACATCTTGTCAAATTCGGAAGAAAAATCGGGCCTGACCCGTCAAGTGCAAACCGCGCGGTTATCGGCGGAGTTGTGGGAAACAATTCGACGGGCGCTCATTCTTTGAGCTATGGCTATATCTCGAATTTCGTGGAAAAAATAAAATGCGTTCTGCCTGATGGCAGGATTGCAGAATTTGAAAATAATGTCGGCAGCGGCGAAAAGAAAATCGCTAAAGATTGTTTTGAACTTTTAAATTCAAATGCGCAATTGATCGCAAGTGTTCAGCCTTCGACCAAACGAAATCACAGCGGATACAATATCGCAAACGCAGTTCACGATGGCAGAATCGATATGGCCAAAATGCTGGCAGGATCCGAGGGTACGCTGGCGGTATTTACGGAAGTAACTCTGCGGAGTGTTGCGATACCGAAATCCATAGCTATTGTTCAGCTTGAATTCGATTCGCTTGATAAGATGGCGCATGCGGTTCCGATTATTGTCGATTGCGGAGCGGCGGCATGTGAACTCATGGGCAGGGAACTTATTCAAATCGCGCGAGATGCTTTCGAGCAGTATCATGATTTGCTTAATCCTAATTCTGTCGCAAGTCTGCTTGTCGAATTTGCCGGAGCAACTGACGCGGAAGTAAAGGCGAAAATCGAAAAGACCGTGCAGGCTGTCGGCAGTTTGAGCTATGATAAAAATATTGTATTTGATCCTGCGATTCAGAAGCGGCTTTTTAAATGCAGAAAAGATGCTGTTCCTTTGCTCTCAAGAAGGAAAGGATTAAAGCAGCCGATTCCATTTATTGAGGATGTCTCTGTTGACAGCAGAAAACTAGCCGAATATCTCGCCGGTCTGCAAAAAATCGGTGAGAAGTTTCAGGTCGAGATGGTTTATTACGGTCATGCGGGCGATGGCGAAATTCATGTTCGGCCTTTGCTGGATTTGACAGACCCGGCTGATTTGAAAAAAATGACTGAAATTGCCGAAGAAGTTTTTTCTTTAGCGCATTCACTTGGCGGTTCACTTAGCGGAGAACATGCTGACGGCCTGATTCACGCAGCATATATGGAATTTCATTTCGGCAAAGAATATTGCGATATTCTCCGCAAGCTGAAAAAAATATTTGATCCGCAAAATATTCTCAATCCGGGCAAAATCATAAATGATAATCCGAATGTAATGATTGAGCAGTTGCGTTCGGAACATAAATTAATGCCTGAAAGAATCAAACCGGTGTTGAATTTCAAGGATAACGAATTCAAACTGGAAGTAATTCAATGCACAGGCTGCGGCCTTTGCAGAAGCACGGATACGGTAATTCGCATGTGCCCGGTATTCAGAGCGAAAGGTGAAGAAATATATTCATCACGCGGCAGGGCAAATTTACTAGCCGCCTGGGCAAAAGGGCTGCTGACAGATAAAGATTTCGAGTCTGAAAAATTCAGAGAAATTCTTTCGACTTGTTTGAACTGCAAAGCATGTCTTGTCGATTGCCCATCGGGCGTTGATGTTTCGCGAATGATTATGGAAGCACGCGCGAAGCTGGCAAAACGAAAAGGTTTAAGCAGAGCGGCAAAAGTTTTGTCCGGCAATCGTTACATGAGTATGCTGGCTTCGACATTTGCGCCTATCAGCAATAAAATAATGAGCCTTGAAGTAGTTAAAAATTTGATGGAGGTATTCACAGGCATTGATAGAAGAAGAGCGATGCCGAAATTCGGATTCTCAAGCTTCATCAAAAAGGCAAATAAATATCTGGCCTCGCAGCCGAAAATAGTAAATCCAATCGACAAGGTCGCGTATTTTACAGATACGTACGCGAATTATAACGATCATGAACTTGGTTTTGCGGCAATAAAAATCCTTCGCGCAAATAATATCGAAGTCATTATTCCTCCGCAAAGACCTGCGCCGCTGCCTGCCGCTGTTTACGGCGATGTGAAGACCAGCAAAAAAGATTTGCAGTATAACGCAAAGCAGTTGGCAAAGGCGATTAGAGCGGGCTATAAAATTATCTGCTCGGAACCAAGCGCGGCACTTTGCTTGAAAGAAGATTTAAGATTTTTCGATGACAGCGAAGATGCGAAGCTGGTTTCCCAAAACGTTTTTGAGTTTTTTGAGTATATGAAACAATATAATTTCAAACAACCCCCTGCACAGGTCAGGGGGCTAACTGATAAGAGTTTTGTTCATCATACGCCTTGTCATTTAATTGCGATTGAGAGGAAACCTGCATCTTTGGAAGTAATGGAAAAGCTTGCAGGCATAAAGGTAAAAGAACTGAACAGCGGCTGCTGCGGCATCGCGGGAACCTTCGGAATGCAGAAGAAAAATTATGACCTTTCGATGCAGATAGGCAGTAAATTGGCCGAAAAAATAAAAGAATCAGGGGCTGATGTTGTTCTTACCGAATGCTCGACATGCAAAATGCAGATTGAGCATCTGACCGGCAAACAAACAGAACATCC
>JBDKUM010000121.1:0-6063 GCA_039679715.1 Phycisphaerales bacterium | reverse complement strand
AGATATTGCAAGGTCCATCATTGTCTTTTGGCTGTCAACGTCGTGCAGGTGGTAATACAAATCCAGCATTTCTGAATTACTATGTCCAAGCCATGCCAGTGCTTTCCTGTACGCTACACCGTGATTGGCACACATGCTCGCAAAATGATGTCTGAATGAATGCAATTTGTATTGCGTAGGATTATCAAATTTGCACTCAGCACAGAGGACTTTAAGGTGTTTTAAAAGTTCTCTTGCTCTGATGTCAGGAAATAAAATATCATCCATCTTTTTATGAACCAAAAGTTCGGCAATTTTAGGATGTATCGGGACAAACCTATCATCCTTGTCTTTTGTCGTTCCATTTGAACCGCCACGACAAATATGAATCATCGTAAACTGTTTATTTTTTATAATAATGTCCTGCTTACGTAGTTCAACTTCGCCAATTCTTAGACCGGCGTATCCCATCAACGCAAAAGCTAATTTTTGATTACCAGATGCAACATTAATCAATGAATCCACCTGCTGGCTTGTAAAGAATGGTTGAGGAGCAGCTTTTGCCTTCGGAAAGCTTGCCGCTTCCAATCTATAATGCTGTAAGATTCCCTGCCGCCATGCCCATTTAAACATTTGTTTAGCAAGGACAATAGCACCTTGAACGGTTTTGTCTGCATACTCTTTATCGACCAGATATTTGCGATTGTTTGCCGTCAGGAGAAATGGCACAGTATAGCTGCTTAAGTTAAGAGAGGATTAATGGGTTCTTCCCCATGGGGAAGAATTTAAATCGAGGAATGCATCTGTATAGAGTGGGTCTCTATCTCGGACTACATATTTTTTAAAAATCCGGAAAATGGGTCAGTCAAATTCTTGGCTATTTGCTGCATCCACTTGCCATACGCCTGCTCTATAATACCCACAATTTCTACTTTCCGTGTTGCGTAGTCTATGGCAACAAGAACCATGTATCGGGTCAATCCTTTTAACGTATAAACTTCTGCGGTAAAGAAATCTATAGCTGTTAGTGACTGCCAATGGGATTTTATGAATTCTGCCCACGTTGTTTTTTTCTTTCTATCCGGCTGTGGTTCCAATCCTTCTTTTTTCAAGATGCTTCCTATGGTACTGGTAGCGACTGTGTAGCCAAGATACTTCAGTTGTCCTTTAATGCGTTTATAGCCCCAACTGCGATTTTCTTTTGCCGTCTTTATGATTATATTCCGAAGTTCTATGGAGATTGATGGACGGCCCATATTGCGATTTTTCGAGCTATCATATTTTCTTGCAACGAGCATTCGATGCCATTTGAGTAGCGTTTCAGGCGAAAAGATACCACATATCTCATTCAAACCGTTGCGGCCGATTCTTTTGGCCAGGACCGCTAATCTTCTTCGCTGCTCATCAGAAAGAATTAAACGCTTTTTGCCAAGTTTCTCTTTAAGTACAGCGTTTTCAGCTTTCAAATATTCAATTACATCCTGTTGATGCTGATTTATCCAGCCGGCAAGCATTGTTAAAATCATTGTCCATGGTCGAATTTCATTTTTATAATTTCCAATCAAGGCAAAAAGGAAATTATAAATCAAAATTCATACCAATAACCAGCTATTTTTGGCTAATTTAAATCCAAAGCAAAAATCACTTAGCGGGTGGGATGAGTTTTACATATTACGGGCACCCTGTCAGGCAGAGACAAATTAATCACTTTTAATATACGTTCTTTAGATTCCATAGATTGCCTTAAATAATTTACTTAAAAGCGGAAAAATCATAAATATATCACTATCTAGTCTCTTCCATAAGATTTACTTCAGAAATCCCTCTGTCATTTGCTCTTATAGTCTTGATTTCAAAAGGCCTAAAACTAAGTTTTTGAGCCATACCTAAAACCGGCAACTTCAATTGAGCCGATTGCTTCTTGTCAGTTGAATTAAAAAGTCTAATTATCCAGTCATTGTTATTCTCTGCCTTTTTAATAGCTGATATTCCAATAGACTCATTGTTTAAAATCGCAAACGGCATAGGCATTTTACCATCGCCGTTCGGGAAAAATGACAAAGCAAACGGCTTTTCATTTTTCGCAAGTGCCTCATTATCAATTTTTGCAAATCTTTCTGCGATACTTCCGCCATCTATCCAGAACCTGAATAATCGTTCGCCCTGGTCTATACGTTCAGTAAACTGACTTTCTGATATCACTTTATTTTTGTTAACCGGATGACCGCTATATGCAGGTGAACGAAGTAATGTAAGACGCATACTGCGTCCTGAAAAGTCAGAACCATAAATGCCATCATTTATACAAGTGAAACATTTATCTGATTTTTTATTCACAACAGCCACCCATTTTTGGGCAACAGCTTCATCACCATTTGACGGCAGTTGCTGAATACCGAAAGCTGTCTGACCAAAATACTCACAGCCGGCATCTGTCATTGGAATTAATAATTTAAGGAGCATGTCCTTTTGGTTCCAGTAAACCCTTGTTTCAACTTCAAATTGCGTACCTGTTTTTGGAAGCTTATAACGCTGGCAAATAAATGACTCTTCAAAACCAAGTACAACTTCTATAACAGTTCTGACATCACCATCTTCAATAATTCGCACTGAATCCAGTTTAGTTTTAACTTTATCGGCAAGACCACTAAACTTTGTACCAAAGGTTTTGTCCAGAGGTTTGAATCGCCCGATTTCCTATTCAAAACGTGCACCCTCCATTCTCCAGGGGTCTTCATTATCTTTAAGCACCACAGGACAAAACGCACCTTTACCTACAAAATTAACGCCTTTTACTTTAAAACTGTCTATAAAGCCTGTTTTAGTATTAATTACAATTTTCAACTGTGAATTATCAAAAATTATTTTGCCATTTTTAGCAGCTTTCAAAACAGGCGGCTTTTGGGCAATCTCATGCATAGTACAGTCAAACCGGTTCATACAACTCGGTTCAAGCGTGGCATAAAAAATTACTCTCTTACGCCAATCAACAGCCATGTTGCTTAGTTCTTTTTCAACTTGCGAAGGAATCATTTTGCCGTTTTGATATACTTTAATATCAGTGAAACTGCCGCTAAAATTGAAATCAGGCAAATTAAACTCACACACAAAAATTCCCTGGACTTTATGCGGATGCGAATTATAGACTAAAATAGGAATTCTGCCATCTTCTGCTTTTTTCTGGCCGCAAGCAAGAGCAAAGAAACTGCGAACTTTTATTCTTGAAAGTATTTCTAATCCGTGGTCCATTGTTCGCAGTGCAGCTTCTTCTACAGGCTGAATCGATGTACCAGACAAAATATCATGAAACTGACCAAACATTAAATCTTTGGATGCTTGAGCAAGCTCATCGTGCGGATATTTCAAAAGATTATTGGCTGCCGCACAAGATATCATTTTTTCCACCGTATACAGCTCATTTTCAAGCCGACGATGCTTTTGCTTGACCCGAACCATTGAAACATAACAACCGATTCCCCAGGGATTCAAATCTGCCTTGCGTTTTCCAGGTTTAATACCGCTCTTACGAACCTGTGCAAAATAAGCTTCAGGCGTGGAATGTAATATTTTTATGTCTTTGCGATTTTCCATCATCGCATTCACATCTGCTAAATCTTTTCTGCTTGGGCCTCCTCCGTGATTACCTACACCCCAAAGAACTTCGATAATATCATCATCTGACTTTTCAATTCTTTCAGTAATTTGCTTCTCTGCCTGGCCAAGCTTGGTGTTGTACCAGCCGCGGAATCTTTTGGCCAAAATTTCAGAATCGTCAAAACCTATCCATGTAAAGAGATCGCTTGACATATCCATATACTGCTTCTGCTGCGGTCTACCAAACAAATATGAATCATAACCTGATTTGGAGAGAATCTGGACAAGTCCTCGACTATGACCGAACGGATCAAAATTTATAGCTGTAGTCGGTCTTACACCAAAATGCTTTTTGAAATATTGCCTGCCTGCAAGAATCTGACGAACAAACGATTCACCACTTGGCATGTTACAGTCCGGCTGAAGATACCAGCCGCCCATAATGTGCCACCGGCCTGCCTTAACAAGTTTCTTTATTCGTTCAAAGAGTTTGGGATCATATTCCATTACCCATTCGTATAAAATTACTTCATTATGATTAAATATAAATGTATTATTTTGTTCACACAACTCCGCTGCTGTGCGGAATGTTGAAATCACTTCAGCGGCACCTTCTTCCCATTCCCAAAGCCATACAGGGTCCAGATGTGCGTTGCATATCAAATGAATCTTTTTCATAAAATCTTTGATCCTAAAATTCTTTATTTGGTCTTCTACTTACTATTTAAAATCTGTCAGATTTACCCTGCAAATTCCATTTTAATCCTACATTAGTTTTTACATACTAACACAAAATACTGATGAAGTAAATTAACCTTTGGTGATATACTTTTTTATTTTACCAAAGACAGTATCATTCCACTGTTGAGATATCCAGCAATGGGCCCATAAGTTGGGATGTACCATATCAGCAGACCACTTTTCACTACTTACACACGCCGATAACGAATCAATTTCACTTTGTAAATTTAGAAGTGTAATATTATATTCCGAGGCGAGTTTAGCACATATTTTTTGATAATGCTTTAATTCTTTAAACATATCATTGTTTTCATCACTACAGAACATAAATGGCTCTACGATAATGATATCAGATTTGCAGGAATTTAACACCATTTGGATCATTTTGCGGTAATTTGCCTCAAACTGTTCAGGGTAAACAGCCTCGCTGGCTTTATCTTTTTCATATCTCCTCCACAAGTCGTTAATACCAATCAAGATTGTTACGATGTCGGCTTTATAATCGATACAATCTGTTTTCCATCTACTAAGTAACTGTGTTGATGTATTACCAGAGATGCCAGTGTTTATTATTTGAATTTCTAAATCAGGATATTTAGCCATCAACGTATAGGCTGCAAAATACACATAACCATTACCTAATGGCTGATATGCAGGATTATTTCTACCACAATCAGTAATTGCGATAAGCGCCGCTTCCACATATCAAAATTATCTCGCCGGAAGTTTGCCTTTATTATCTTCGGCCTTATCTTGCCCATCTCATATGCGGCGGAGGCAGTTGCAGAAATTTGTTATGCGGCTCTGTCTGATACCAATATGCAGTTGAGCAGATATCATCTGTAAGCGGCTGAAATTTGCCGTTAGGATACCAACCGATAGCCTGAATGGTAACTTTCAAATTCTCTTTAAAGCGGATTGGATCGAGTATATGCCAGCGATACATCGCATGCTTAGGAAGCATATTGGCTTCTTTCTGCCAGTATGGGTAACCGAGAAAAGCAGTTGAATATGTATCACCAAAACACCATGCGCCGCCAAAATAATCTTCGGTTCCGGTTCCGCAAATCGTCGGATATTCTTTATCGCTGTCAATGAAGAATTTCATTTCGCCTTCGCCCCACCACCCGTTTGATAGTTGAGTCCATGCAATAAAAGTGCCGACATAATGCCCTTTGCCTTTTACATCATCAAGCAAAACGTGTTCAGGCTTTTTTATATCTGTGTTATAAGTCCTTCGCCATTGTGCATGAAAATATGCTGCGTTTTTGGGAACGTCGGTAAGACTGTAAGTAATCTGATAATAGAAGCCGTCGATTTGTTTGTCTGCCTGATTTTCAATAGTTATGCGAGCTGATTTTCGGAAAGGCATCGGCCAATAACAATTAAATCCGCCACTTGGATTAACAGCTACGGGAATTGAATTAACATTGTATCGCACGCCATGACCTTCGGCAAAAAAATCTCCGAGCGGCACTTCAACAGACGGCATTTCCTCACCATCCCAATAAAAACGCAAAACACAATTACGGTAAGCAACTTCGGCAATGGTCAGCCAGATATGCTGAATTTCGCCCGGGCCTTTGATATCAGCAATCGTATATGTTGCGCCTTTGGCAAGCGGAACCCAGGGTCTGACTTTCCAGCCTTTACCAAGCCAACTTGCAGGACTATTTTCATTCGGTTCAGCTTTTGCGCCATTGCCAACTTCACCGGTTGGATTTTCAGGCGATATCAGGCGCGTTTCGG
>JBDKUM010000120.1:0-11186 GCA_039679715.1 Phycisphaerales bacterium | reverse complement strand
ATTTCCGCATTTGCCCAAACGAATTTTTTATCCGCACCGGCAATAGCAACCCCCTTAATATCGCTTCCTTTTGGGATAAGCCCTGAACCGGCATACTCGAAAGAAATCCGGATTTTATCATTTTCAATTTTCATATTTTTATATAACGGCCCGGAATAAACTATATCTTTAAACCCGTAATCCTTCGCCAATGCCCATAATGCAAGACGTTTGCCGACATCCTGTTTGTTTTTGGGATGTATGTTTTTGAACTCGCCGATATCTATCGCAACAACCATTCCTGTGTTAGGCAAAGACAATGTCATAGATTGAGCTTCCCGAATTCTGGCCCAGTTAGAATCATAAGGAACACTAAAATCAGTCTTCCCGGAAGAATTCTTCTTCATATGTTTCCCATAAGAAGCAAGCTGAACATAATAGAATGGAAAATCACCCCAGCTCCAGTCCTGCCGCCAATTGGTTATCATCGCAGAAAATAATCTTTTGTATAAAGCGTTTTCGCTTGCATTCGACTCGCCCTGATACCAGATGACGCCTTTTATCGCATAAGGAATCAAGGGGCAAATCATCGCATTGTATAATACCGACGACTTATTTTTTTTGAAAAGTTCGCGGGGCATTGCCGGTTTATTGGGAGTTTTTTGACCGGAGGCTTTGGCGGCCTTAAAATCTTTTTTCCATTTATCCAATGCCTGGTCGTATTGCTGCTGATATTTCGCCTTATTGGCTTCAACTTCGGCATCTTTCTCAAGGCATACTTTCAACTGTTCGTCTTTGGCAAGAACTTCTCTTCTCGTCCATGCCTGTGCAGGCGTTCCGCCATAGGAAGAACTAATAAGACCGATGGGCGTATTCAATTTTTTATAAAGCTCCCTGCCGAAAAAATATCCGACAGCACTGAATTCCGCAACGGTTTGGCTACTGCACAAAACCCATTTTCCTGCGCAATCGTCAAGAGGTATATCAGATGCATTTTCCGATACAGTAAACAGGCGAATTTGAGGATAATTAGCCACAGCCATCTCAGTGTTAGCATCTTTCGCCTGCTTTACAGGCCACCACATATTGGATTGCCCGCTGCAAAGCCAGACTTCACCAATCAAAATATTATTAACTGTTTTACTTTCCTGCCCGCAGGTTATAGTAATCGCACAGTTACTTCCACTTTTCGGAGTTTTAACTTTTACAAGCCATTTTCCTTTGCTGTCTGCATCTGTGGTAACATTCACGTTATTCCACGAACAATTTACTATGATTTTGCTTTGCGGCTCCGCACTGCCCCATAAAGGAACATTCGCATCGGCCTGCAAAACCATATTATCAGAGATAATCGCAGGCAGTTTTATATCGGCATATGCAACCGATGAAAACATTACAAGAATTCCTATAAGAATAAACTTACCTGACATATATACTTTCGTAATTGAATACATTTTATTTACCATAATCCTTAATTATCGCTGAATGTCTGCCAGAAGAATATCCACGGGTCGATTAAATAATCTTCACCTTCTTCAAAGATTCTGAACGCAAAATGTGTATGCGGAATACCGCCGACTTTAACACCTGCGGTATAGGCATATTCTACACCCTGTGCCAATGGCTGGTGTTCTGTTATCAGCAATTGATTAAGATGGTGCGACTGAAGCCACCAGATACTGCCATTTGACCAGTTGCGAATGCCGCGCCAACGGTTGTTGTCGTCGCCGGCTGCCAATGAATCAAAGTAATACTGATCATCAAAACTAATCGGAGCATATAGCGACGCTCCATTGGTCATAGCAATATCCAGTCCGCCATGAGCCTTGTAATTGCCATAAGGTCCGATCCATGTATCATTGCCGTCATAACATTCATTGACATCAATTTGCTCGTCTGTTTCAGGATACCACCAAACGATAGTATCGGGACAGATTCTATCGGACACATCATTGACTACGAGCCTTGCTTTTCGTTTAGGCCGGCAGGGAAGATAACGGTCTTTATTTATCATCCAGCCGCCATCGTCCTGAAACATATCAGTCACAGCATCGAGCCATATTCGCATTCCGTTAACAATTGTCGGTTCGTAGAAGCTTTCCTGCGTCGGCACCGAACGTGTGATTGTATAAGCCGTGCCGTCGATATCCAGCTGCGCAGAGAAACCAAATACAGGATAATCCACAATATGAGCTTCTGTCGAAATGAGCGTAATTTTTCTTACCTGACCGTTTCGCAAAGTAAAATTCAGCGAATCGCCTATATTGAGCTCTATTGGCGTGATTGTATCCTTGGCGACGCGGTCAACTACCCTCGCGGTTGTCGGCACAAATTTCACAGCGTCAGCGACGATTTCCGCATCCTGTTTGTTTGAACCTTCAAGTTCTATATAAGAATTTGCATCCAATTCATAGGTACCGTGTAAATTCCATCCGGGCGTATGAAGCTGAGTTGGCGATATAGTTGTTATTCCTCCGGTATGACTTACATTCCAGTATGTAATTGTATCCTTGTCATCATAATCTCGCCAATACATATAAACATCATATTGACCATCCAAGTCAGGTGTATAGCGAGCTTTACTGGCGGAACCGCCCGAACCGGAACTGACAGCAACAGAATTGCCATTCCACGATTGCGCATCATCAACTATTGTGAAGCCGGTCTGCGAAAAGCCCGAATCGGATGTATCCATTACTTTTTCTTCGCTGCCGTCACGAAGCCATTGTATCGCCATCACAGCCAAATCTTCAAAATCAACACTGCAATCGCCATTCAAATCAGAAATATATTTCGTCAGACACCTTGCGGGCCAAAGACCAATATAATCGATATATACAATTCCCTGACCACCTGATGCCGTTGCTGTTTTATTGCCTATGCCTATATAAATTTTAGTAATGCTGTTCAGGTTTAAATTCAAATCAGCATCCGTAAATTCCGATAAAGCAATACGCCAGACCTGCCACGTACTGTTTGTTTGCGATGCGTTAGATTTTGTAACAGTCGCTATATTTGTACCATCTGACAAAGAAATAAATATCGGCTGGGACGAATTGCCGCCTATACCATTATAGCAAACATCTAAAGCTTTCGCGTCATTGACAAGAAAATCGCTGATTACAGGAACAGCCTCAATCTCCGAATAATATTTGCCGCCAACAGTTCCGGTATTATCATAATTAAACTGACAGGAATATGCACCTTCACGATAATTTGCTGACAAAGCTATGGAAGAACCGCTGCTGCTGTCGAAAGAACCATCTGTCCACACAGCCTTGAGAGCTGCGGTATCTGTATAACTCTCAAAATATTCCAGCGGTATATTTTCCTTCGTCTTAAACTGCCAGACCATTCCTGTTATTACATCGCTGTCCTGCACCTCATCGATGCGCCAATAACAGGATGAATCATAATCAAGATTGCCGGGATTATAAGTTGTTGCAGTCTGCTCGCTGCTTACAAGCGATAAACTGCTTTCGTTTGCGCCGACATATACATTATGTTTTGTAATTCCGCTGCCGCCCTGCCAGCTTAAGATTGTGCCGATCGTAGAAACATCTGTTACGCCGTTTGCCGGCAAAGGATTAGTTGCTATAGGAACATCAGAATTAAGCGATGATTGGAGTATCGTATAGCTGCCGTTATAGCGAACCACAACTGTCGCCGTTCCACTATTAGCCTTGATATAACCATTTGCAATATGCGTCTGCACATTGCTGCGTACATCGCCAAGAATTCTTACAGTTGCATTTGTACCTATATCTATCAAGGCTGGACTGTATTCAGAAGCACTGGCCATATTAAGGCTTCCGGTCGTAAGCACGCCGCCGGAAATATTTATCGTTCCGGACGAACTTTCATCGTATGGCATAATAAGACCTACGGTAGAACTCGTTCCGGTGATATTTAATGCTCCGCCGGTCATATTGACAATTGCAGTGCCGCCACTCGCACCAAGAAATAAATCTCTGGTTATTACATTTGCGTCCCCCTGAATGTTAACTATGCCGGTCCCGCCCGAAGCTGTCGCAACCTTCCAATAACTCGGATTGGTTAAATTGCCATCAGTAATTGTCAATGTGGTCGTACAGGCGCTCCGTGACGGGCCGAGTATTTTGGTACATTTAACATTATCGCCCGTCTCAATGAGAATTAAACCGCTCGGCTCACTCAAATAAACAAGGTCTCCCGAAGCAGGCAGAGTATCCAAATCCCAGTTTGCTGCCGTAAGCCAGCGGTCATCAGCACCGCCGCCATCCCAGGTTTTGTTTGCCGCATATACCGAAACTGCGGACATCAGCAGTAATACGCATATTATTTTAATACTATTCATTGCTATCCTCCTTAATTCCAAACTGTAAGGCCCGTTTCAAGCGGTTTTTTACGTGGAAACACAAAGGCTGCGCCAACTGTCGTAATCAACATCACAACATTGCCAATCATCATCGTGTAGTAAAGGTCAAACGGAACATTGAGCCAGTCAGGCAGCATTTTTCTCTCTGCAAAAACGGTCCACGCTGTGAAAATTATTGTACAAACCAGACCAAATACCACAGCTCTGCCATCCGCCACCTTCGTAAAGAACCCCAGCATATAAATCGCAAGCAATCCGCCGCCGAGCAGCGAGGCAAGTATATTCGTAGCATCCTGAAGCGTAGTCGTTTCTATATCAACTAAAATTACCGCACCTGCAATCATAATGGCAGATGATACAACCGCTATCCACAACGCCGTATGTAAATAATGTTTATCTGGTTTCGCTTTCACTAAAAATCGTCTATATATATCAGACACAAAGCTGGTCGATACCGAATTTATGCTCGCGCTGAGAGATGACATCGCCGCGGCAAGAGCGGAAGCGACAACCAGGCCAACCAGACCTTTAGGCAGATATTTAATGACAAAAAATGGAAGAATTTGTTCGGCCTTGCGTGTACCACTAAGAACTTCGCTCGCCTCTACCGCAGGAAACTGCGTAAAAAACACATAAAGAGCTGTACCAAGGAACATATAAAACGCCCAAATAGGAATACAAATACCTGCAGCTATCCACATTGCCTTTCTTGCCTGATGAATATCCTTTGTTGTATAATAACGCTGAATTGTTATCTGGCTTGTACTGTAAGCTGAGAGCCAATACGTCAAACCGAACAGTATCATCATCGTGCCGGTCTTTTGCCCCAGAGAAAATCCCCAGGAAATTGGTACAAGATTGCCATTCTGATAATCACAGAACGAAAGTTTATTATGTTCCCATGCGACTGAGAACAATTGCCCCATTCCGCCGGGCAGCATATGAACAATCACCATCAGACACACAATACTGCCCAGGGCAAGTATCACAGTCTGTACGACATCAGTCCAAATCACCGCATCAATACCGCCGATAATTGTATAAAACGCTACTATTATGCCAGCAATGATAATGCACATCTTCGGGTCTGCGCCTGTAATTTCCTGAAACAATATCGCAACCAGATAAAGCATAATACTTAGACGTACTATCTGTGTAAGGATAAACGCAAATGAAGCGTAAAAGCGAACAGAAGGACCAAATCTGTTTTCCAGATACTCATAAGCCGAAACACCCTTAATCCGCCTGAACAATGGTAAAAAGATATATGCCGCAACAAGAGTACCTATTGGCAGCGCGAAGTTCGGCAAAAATCTTATCCATGAGGTCTTAAACGCATCAGCAGGAAAGGAAACAAATGTTATTGAGCTGATATATGTGCCGACAAGACTGATACCGATAATCCAGCCGCCATAAGAACGGCCGCCTACAAAGTATTCTTCGGTACTTTTGTTCTTACGCAAAAAATACAAGCCCATTATAAGCATCGCCACAAAATACATAGCGAGTACCGCAATATCTATCCAACTCAAATTACCCAATTCGGTTTCCCTTTCGCCATGCTTTAAGCAAGGATTTTTTGTACATCTGCAATATTTATATCTCTCGGTTTTACTTTCTGTTTTATCGCAACAGATGCTGCAGCGCCTGCCGCTGCGCCAACAGCAAGCATTATTCTTTGAACTCTATACGAAGCATGTGCAGCGTGACTGCCGCTTATGCACCTGCCGGTCAATAGCAAACCATCTATCTCACGAGGAACCAGACAGCCGTAAGGTATATCATAAGGCTGAACCTGTTCTGCCGCTCCCTGATGAACGCCACCCTCTCTGCCTTCGGCCTGTCCGGGGCCGTCTGGATTATGAATATCAATCACAAATTTAGCATCCCATGCAATCGCATCAGGCCACTTTCTTCCTGTTACCAAATCTTTGCGGTCAAGATATTCAACGCCAAGGAATCGTCTTGTTTCTCTTATGCCGACAACCGCAGGCATCGACGAGATATAAGCATGTTCATAACCCGGTGCGTGCTTTTTCAAAAACTCAAGAATCACATACGCCTGTTTCCTGCCTTCGAATTCAGCCTTTGTCAAATCAAATGGATTTGTGCCGTCGATACGATTAATCTGTGTCGCGTTTATAATTGCCTGCGTCGGACGCTGTGCTTTGTACATTCTGACAGCGCCGACATTCGCCGGCAGTTCGCCGTTGGCAAGAGCCTTTAGTGTAACTGCTTCCCATGTTCCGGCAGACAGATTCAAAACTCTGGCCTGACGTTCACCTCTGCAATATAACGCATTTTCCGGATTGACTCCGTCAACCTTGTACATTATGGAAACAGGCTGCACTAAACCATCGCCGGGTCTTCCGATTTCATAAGCGGCACCTGTTGAAAGCGCAACATCGCCATCACCTGTGGCATCAACAACAACTTTCGCGTTTATAGTTAAAATGCCCTGCTTGGTAAGAAACTTTACACCCGTAATGGTTTTGCCGTTCATAACAGCTTCCATCGCCCATGAATGCAGAAGAATTTCACCGCCGGCATCTTTAACCAGCGTTGCATACTGCATATCTATTTTTTCAAAGTCTGCCATCTCACCGCCGAAATATTTTTCAACTTCTTCGACGAATTTGCTTTTTACCGTCCCCATAATCGGGCCGACGATAGCATTTGCAGCCATTCCGCCAAGTCTGCCGTATCTTTCAACAAGCAGAACTTTCACGCCCTGCCTTGCTGCGTTGACTGCCGCGGCCATACCGGAAGGCCCGCCGCCACAAACTAAAACATCAACTGTTAAATTGTTCTGTAAATTTTTTGTGTATGTCATTGAATTCCCTTAGTTGTATTATGGCCACCAGAGCGTAGCGGCAATGTACTGCTGCGGATTATCATCTGTATTATAATAATAAATCGTTACCACTTTTCCGTCTGTTCGCTGCACAGTACGCGGATACCCCAAATCCCACGTACCGCCGTCGCTGCGAAGTATTATGTCATCGCCCCATGTTGCGCCATTATCACTGCTGATTTTAGCTCTTATTCCTTTGGGGTCATATCTATATCCATAGGTAAGACATATCCTGCCATCCGCAAGCTTTATCATACTTGCAGGGTTCCATCCTCTTTCGGCTACCGCGGTGCTTAAATAATTCCACGTCTTTGCATCATCCGTTGACTTATAAATCTCTATCCATCTTCTTTTGGTGCCTGTATCGGTAGCGCACCTAAGCGCCGTTATATAAACTCCGTCAGACAATTTGACCGTCGAAGGCATTGTGCTGTATTCGTTGGCACTTTTACGACCGATTATCGGACAAGGTCCGACATACGAAAGAAAGTTAAAATCTCCTCCGCCATTAGTCGTGTTAAAAACTATCGACCTGCTGCCTTTACCGTCAGGTTTTGCAATCGGAATAAAAAACAGAGATTCGCATTGCGATTTAACAATATAATCCGTTCTGCCGTCAAAACCTGTTTGGTCCATCTTCGGCAGTTTGAAAGGTCCGAACCAGTTTTTTCCCCTGTCATACGAATACCAGTATTTATAATCTCTGCACTTCCAGGCAAAATCTGGATGAGTAAAATTTATTCTCTCAATTTGCTTCTGTATTTGGGTGGAATTAAGGACTGTGGGTCGTTCAAGCGTCCATGTTACTCCACCATCAGTGCTTCGAGCCTGTACCGATTCAAGTCCGTCATCTGGGTCATAACTATGCCCGTCAGAATTGTAAAGATACGTGCCAATCTCGAATCCGACAAGTATTTCGTCGCCCCAGCACCAGACGCCATTATTCGCCGGCCAGCCGCAGAATTTCCCTGCCTCACGATAAACAATTACGCTTTGCGCACCATACAGTAACGAACAGTTCAATAAAATAAATATTGCCGCAATAAATTTTCTATTAATCATAAATATTTTCCATCTTTTACGGACAGTCTGGTCCACTGCAAACCAGCCAGTTTTCCGCTATTATCGCTAAATCCTTATAATCGATTTTACAATCGGCATTTATATCGCCTTCGGGGCATATATGCCATCTGTCATCATTGCAGCCTGTAAAATACGGATCAAAATCAACGCCGTTCGACACTGCGTTCCCGCTGCCGGAAGGATTCAGAGTCGAATGATAAGGCCCGTTTTCACTGCCCCAGTAATTGTTTTCGGCATTAAGTGTTCCGCCGCCGGCATTGACGACTCCGTAACTTGTGTTCCAGTATATTCCGTTTGAAATTAAATTTATCTGGTCCACCGCACCGAGAACGCGCACTCCGCAGGCATTACTGAATATATCGTTATCAACAATACTCAAATTTAATGCACTTGAACTTACGATAACCCCGTTCGGACAATCTGTTATTCGGTTGCTGTAGAAATTCACATCATTGCAATCCGATACATAAATACCGTCGGCCAAACCGTCACCGTCAAATATGCAGTTTTGTATAGTACAGTTGTTAACATCAATTGTTGCCCCGCTTACGGATTTTCCGACGTTTAATAAAACAGCCGCACTGTCCGTTGTTATCGTAAAACCGTCGATGATAACTCCGCTATCGGTTATACCGATTCCGTTGCCGGTCATATTTACAATTACATTTTCAGGACCGTTTTGTGACATGACTGTCAAGGATTTGTCGATATCGAATTGCCCCTCATAATAAACTCCGTCAGGGACATAAACGGTCGAACCCTCGGCAGCCTCATCGAACATCTCGTGCAAACCGCTAAACGCGTAAACAGTGGTATATCCCGGATTGAGCGTATTATAATCGAACTGAACAAATCCTGTACCGCCGAAGGCGCGAATCTGATTGCTTGTAATCAGGCTGCTGACCAGAGATGTCTTATCTCCTGACAGCAGCATAGTACCATAAGTAATATTTATATAGGCATTGACGCCAATTGTATGCAATCTATTTATTCGTAAAATTCCTGATACGACATTGATAGCAGCTGTACCGGTAGTTGTTATCGTGTTTACACCGTCTGTACAATTACTTCCGAAAAAAGCCCCTATCGAATTGCCATCACCATAGACCCATAGTTCCCCGCCGTTGACATTTACTGTACCGGAATAGCCATTGCCAGGTGCAACAAATAAATCTCTGGTTTTAACATATCCGGGCACATTTAGAACGCCCTGTCCACTGATATTCCTTCCCATATACCAATAACTTGAGTTGTACAACTCACCGTTTATCGTCATTGTTGTTGTACCGATGGCGGTGTTGCACGGGCCGATTATTTTTGTCGGCGAAACTGTCTGTCCTGTCGGCACAATTATCGTCCCGCTCGATTCGTCGAGATAAACTCTCTCGCCGGACAAAGGCACAACATCGCCTGTCCAGTTGGCCGCGGTTGTCCAGTTATCATCCGCACCGCCGCCATCCCATGTCCTATCCGCTGCAAAAACATTTGCGGCGAGAAACGTCAGAATAATAATTCTTTTCATCATTGCCCCAAATTAAAAAATTGTTATGGCTGCCAAAGTGTAGCCGCAATATGCTGACGCTGATTTTCTTTCGTATGATAATAATAAACACTCACAACTTTACCGTCTGGTCTCTGAACGCTGCGGACATATCCGATATCCCAGCTTAAACCATCATTACGCAGTATTTTCTCATCAGACCAGGTTTTGCCGTTATCTTCGCTTATTTTCGCACGTAGTCCATAATCAGGTCTTACCCTGCTGCAATAAATTAAACAAAGTCTTCCATCCTTCAATCTAATCAGCGAAGGCGGATTATTGATATTGTCCGCACCTTTGCTTAAAAATGACCACGTCTTTCCCATATCGTTCGATGCGTAAATATCGAGCCACTGTTTGTCCTCAACTCGCTGCCTCAACGCTGTTATAAGATTCGTATCGGAAACACGAACCGTCGAAGGCATCGTCGAACGTGAATATTTTTTATACTGGGTCGGGGGAAAATCATTTGTAACCCAGTTTATGAATTTCCATGTCATTCCGCCGTCAACCGTTTTTATACCGAATGTTTTGCCAGTTTTGCCGCCTTCATCTTCTGTCGATGCCACAAACGCAATGCATTCATTTTTTCCGAGAACAATATAATCCGTTCTTGCCATCAAAAGTTTATGCCCGAATTTCGGGAGTCCGAACGGCCCTTCCCATTTTTCCCCTCTACTGTATGAATAGTAAAAAACATCCTTGCGAAGTTTCATCGCAAAATTTGGATTCGTAAAATCCATTGGTGTTTTAAGTTTCTTCAGAAGTTTGTAATCATTTGCATCATTATTTTCCATATACGAAGGCTGCAATATTTCTTTCGGCTTTTCCACCTTCCAGTTCAAACCACCGTCTTTACTGCGTGCTAAATATGTAAACTTCGGACTGCCCCTGTCAATGCTGTGCTCTTTCTCAAGCTTAACATAATCGGCAACTTCAAATCCGACTAATATCTCATCGCCCCAACTCCAGATACCCTCGTTAGCCGGCCAGCCGCAAAATTTTCCTTCCTGTTCATAAACAACTACATTTTTGATATCGCAAAGCGCATCCGCCCGGCTTATCGCAGTTTGTGTGTTTAAGGTTACAACAACTGTAAGGATTATAATCCACGCTGGAATCGATTTTCTGCCCATTTTGCTATTTCCGCCATCTAAAATAATTATAGTTCATCTGTCCATGATACTTAAAGTATACCATCTAAAGCAGGTTCACATCTTCTCACTTTCTGCAAAAAAATACTCATTTTGCGAAAGTGTATTTTTTAGACCCATATTACAGCTAGATACTAAAAAAGCCGGTTACACAAAAATTCTGCAACCGGCTCAAAAAATCAAATACAAATTACTCTGCCGGCGGACGCCAAAGTGTAG
>JBDKUM010000119.1:0-16268 GCA_039679715.1 Phycisphaerales bacterium | reverse complement strand
GAAACATTGCGTGCGGCGGTGGACAATTTCAAAGATGTTCGGCCTGTGGAATCGGCGGAAGTAATTCGCAATCTGCTTTTGCAGAACGGGCTGGAAGCTTATGAAGTGAAACCGTATTTCGAATATATCGCGGCAAATTATAATAAAGCACAGGATGACCAGGTGCGAATTCGTTTGCTGGAGGAAATGCAGCGGCTCTGCGGTAATGACAGTTATTACAGGGCAATAGCGGGCGATTCTTTCAGAGATATTTTCATGCTGGCGATTGATGATAAGAACAGTTTGATCGCGGCGCCTGCGGTTAGCGGTTTATTGAGAATAGACCAGGCTGGTGCTTTTGAAATTCTTAAAGGCAGGAATTTTGCGGGGCATGCAAGCAGTAAAATCCGTGCGGAATTAATCGCTGTCGCAGGGCAAATCGGAACAGCGCAGGATCTTGAATGGCTGAATTCGATATCTGATAATGCTGAAACCGAAGATGAACGGTTAAGAGCTTCTGATGCGATGATGAATATTTTTCAATATTGCCAGACCGATGTTCTGATTACATGGGGACAAAAATTTTCGGAAAAAGCGAAAACAAAAAAGGATGAAACTTTTTTGGCGAAATCCAGGATTCTGCTGGAAACTGCCGAGAAGAAAGCGGAAGCTCAGCAGGATGCAAATACATTGACATCGCTGCGGCGAAAACTTGCGGATTCATATTCCGGGGCATCATTGTATGTGCAGGCGGCGAAATATTACGGGATATTGCTGCAAAATACGGCCGATGCGAATGAAAAGGAAGATTTGACCGCTAAGCTGCTTAATGTAAATATCCGCGGAGGTCAATCTGAATCCGCTAAACAACTGCTCGCAAATATACTGCTATCGGGCGATATCGGGTCTGATAACAGAATGTGTAAAGTTCTGGAAAATTATTTTCGAGAAGCTAAATCCAAAGAAGCGGCCTCGAAAGTTTTGCGTGCGATAACTTCTATCGAAGTGCCAAATCCAAAGAAATATCTGCTGTGGTCTGATGAACTAATAAAATGGCGTGTTCTGCTTGCCAATAACGGTACACCTGCGGGGCCGAATAGTGTGGCAGTTGCGGATAGCAACTCGAAATAATTGTAAAAATTAAAAATAAAAATTTTAAAATTGTGGAATCCTGCCTCTATGCGGGATGCTTTTTTAATAGTTTAATGAAGTATAAACATATTATATGGGATTGGAACGGTACGCTGCTTGACGATGCGTGGCTGTGTGTGGAAATTTTGAATTCGATGCTGCAAGGCAGGCGAATGAAGTGCACAACCCTTGTTCAATATCAAAATGATTTCGATTTTCCCGTGTTAAATTATTATATGAAACTGGGATTCGATTTCGACAAGGAGCAATTCGATTCAGTAGCGAGGGAGTACATATCCGCGTATAACAGCCAATACAGCAGATGTTCGCTGCGGATGGGTGTTCTGGATTTTATTGGAAAATTGAAAACAGAAGGGGTGTCTCAATCTGTTTTGTCCGCTTCGCAACATTCATATTTAGTGAATGCGCTGGAAAAATACGAATTGAAGCATCTATTTGAGAATATCAGCGGGCTGGACGATTACTATGCGCATGGCAAAGTTGACGCGGGCCGAAAATTGTTAAAAAGTCTTCCGGTAAGCGGCAAAGATATACTTTTGATAGGCGACACAACACATGATTATGAGGTTGCGTGCGAGTTGGGAGCCGACTGCCTGCTTCTGCCGGCAGGCCACCAATCCCGAGAAAGATTAGAAGCCTGCGGTGCAAGGGTCTGCGATGACCTGAACGAGGCTTATTTAGCCTTACACGTTGCGAAGTTTTAATGATCTTCCGATACGGCGTCTTCGGCTAAGAATTTTGCGACCGCCGGGGGTTCTCATTCTTGCCAGAAATCCGCTTTTACGTTTCTTTTTAATCTTGCTAATACGATGATTTTCCATTTTGCCTCCGGGCAATAAATTTCAATTCTAAATAAGTCCGGCTATTATACGGATTTAGATGATTTTGACAAGCCTTTTTTAGAAAATCAACAATTACCGATACCAAATAGCTTTGTACATCCAGTTTTCCGCGATTCTGGACCAATCGAGCATGTTTACTCGGCCATTTTGACTGAAATCGCTATTTTGGGTGCCTGTTTGGAGCCAGGAAAGGGCAAAAATCCGAATATCTAGCATGTCGTCCAGACTTTGTATGGACTTCGGTCGAAATGATGTAAGTTTTATTGCAGGTATGGATTGCGGCGTTTTTCGCGGCCGATAGTAGTTGCGCCGCCGTGGCCGGGTAAAACCTTCGTATCTTCGGGCAAGATCATCAGCTTTGTTTTGATATTTTCAATTAACTGCTGCATACGCTGATGGGCATCGCAACCGGGAAAATCTGTTCTGCCGACAGAATTTGCGAATAATGTATCTCCTGTAAAAATTTTTTTATCTTCTTCGCTGTATAGGCAAATTCCGCCGGGAGTGTGGCCGGGGGTATGAATTACATTCAAACTGAAACCTTCGAAATCTGCGACACCCTCTTTTTCGAGTAAGACATTTGCCGGTAAAGCAGTAATATCTTTTCCGAGCATCACAGCAAAATTTTTCATTTTATTTCCGAGCATTTCGGAATCGTCTTTGTGAATATATACTTTGATTTGAGTATAATTTTCCCGAAGAAGGTCAACACCGGCGATATGGTCGACATGACCGTGGGTAAGGATTAATGCAAGAGGATTAAGGTTGTTTTGTTTTAGAAAATCAAGAAGCGGCATCGTATCCAGGCCTGTATCGATTATCAGGCAATTTCCGGAATTTTCTTTCCGAACTATGTAGCAATTATTCTCGTACTCACCTAATACTAATTTATTAATAAGCATTTTAAGCATGACCCCTTAAAAGAGGGGAATATAGCAGAATAATAGAAATTGTCAATTTCATAAATTGGGATATGATAGCAACACAGTTATTTATTTTGGGGAAACATAATGACTGCAAACGTACGTCAGCATCTTGCACGTGATCTTTTCAAGAGATATGAAGATAATCCAATTTTACAGGCAAAAGACTGGCCATATCCGGTCAATGCTGTTTTTAATCCGGCAGCGATAAAATTGCCTGAAGCGACTTTGCTTTTGGCACGCGTTGAAGATTTACGTGGATTTTCGCATTTGACGTTATGCAAAAGCAAAGATGGTTTGACCAACTGGCAAATCGATGATAAGCCCACAATGCTGGCTGACCATGATACGCGTGAGGAACGCTGGGGACTTGAAGATCCAAGGATTATCTGGCTTGATGAGCTTGGACATTTCGCAATTACGTATGTTTCTTTCAGTGAAGGCGGGCCGGTGGTATCGCTGGCGATTACCAAAACTTTTCATACCTTTGCGCGAATGGGGCCAATGCTTCCGCCTGAAGATAAAGACGCATGTTTGTTTCCGCGAAGATTTAACGGGCGATACGCATTGATACACAGGCCTATTGTTCGCGGAGAAGCGCATATATGGATTAGTATGTCGCCGGATTTGAAACATTGGGGCGATCACAGGATTCTGATGCGTACGCGTCACGCTTATTGGGATGGTCAGCGAATTGGTCTTGCATGTCAGCCGATTGAAATTCCGGAAGGCTGGCTAATTTTTTATCATGGCGTGAGAACGACAACGGCAGGGCAGATTTATCGTACGGGAGTGGCGCTGCTGGATCGCGATGAGCCTTGGAAAGTTTTGCGGAGAAGCCCTGAATGGATTCTTGGGCCGAGAGCCGATTATGAACGCATAGGCGATGTTGCGGATGTTGTGTTTGTTACAGGTGCGACTGTTAACAATGAGAAAAATATGCTTCATGTATATTATGGCGCTGCGGACGACAAAATCGCAGTTGCGATGGCTGATATGAATGAGATTCGACAGTATATTATGATGTGCCCGCAAGAGAACGGGGATTAACGTTTTTTAATTTTGACCCTGAGGTTTCTTTTCTGTTCGCACGAAATCGGCAGGTATTTGCGGCTCAAATACCTGTTTCCCGACAGGTTTTGAAATTTCAATATTTGTCAATCTGATTGTAATTTCTTCGTTGTCGGTTGTGGCTGCATTGAAAGTTACCGGCAGATTTAAATTCGGATCGATCGTAACATTAACCTGCGTGTATGCTTTGAAGAACCGTGAGCTTTCCTTGGGCACAAGCTTGAGCATGCCGTTTGTTAATGAAGATTCAAATTCCTGTGTGATTTCCTGCGGCTTGGCAAGCCCGACGATTGGGAAATAGTCCTGTACAAGCTCGAAAGGTTCGATTGCCTTATCTGTTGAATATTGTTCGCTAACGTAAGATTTGCTCTGGTAATCTACACGCAATAATTTTCTTCCATCGAATATATAATCTTCTTTATACTGCTGAAGGACGGACTGATCCTGCTTTAATGTTTGAAAATTTATTCTTAAAAATGCATTATTCGCGTCTTTGGAATAAAATAATTCACCTGTGCGAAGAGTTTGGGTGTCGAATAACGTTTGGTTATGCGTGTATTCAATTTTAGCGGTCAGATTTCTTAAATTAGCCGCTGCTTTGTTGAGTTTTTCGATTGTCTTATTTACATCGTTTACATCCGAAGCGGAACAAACGCCTGCAAATACGAGTGATATAACTGTAAAAATTGTTTTTTTCATTTTTTTCGATTCTAAATTCTATGTTCTATTATATCTATTATTTCAGTCAGGCTGTCAATAGTGAAATCCGCAAAAGGAGCGAACTTGTCTGCAGACTGGGAATTTTTCATCAGGACAGCTAAGGCGCCTGCCGCTTTGGCTGATTGCAAATCGAACAGATAATCGCCAACCACAATCGCCTGGGCAGGGGTGATATTAAAATATTCACAAAGCTTATGCACTCCGAAAGGATGCGGTTTAACCGGCCCATCTTCACGATCAATAACAGCATCAAATTTTAAATTGTGTTTTCTTGCGACTTCGGCGGCGTTTTTACGCGTGTTTCTGGTAAGAATACCAACTGGAATTTTCAGTTCGGCAAGTTTTTCAAAAGTTTTTGCCGCACCTTTGTTCAAAGTGGAATTTTCGAGAGCGGCCTGTTCATGCTTGTACAAAATCTGCTCGGCTTTTTGTCTTTGTGCTGTGGTCATTTTGTTCATCTCTTCCAAAAGCGGACCGGCATCATGCGCAAGACCAATTTCCTCTCGAATCTGGTCGAAATTAAGGTAAGGCTCTGTTATAGTGCCATCCAAATCGAATATTACAACTTTGATTTTTCTCATATAATATATTTTAGCAAATTATAAAAAAATTTATATAAAAAAAGACCGATGTTAAAAAACACCGGCCTTAGTTTAAAAATCATTTTTTATTTTTCGATTGGCATTTTACATTTTTGCCATTCATCAAAGCCGCCAAAAAGTTCCATTACGGGATACCCACTTTTTGAAAATTTTCGGATCATCCCAAAAGCGGGATTATATTTATACATTAAATAAAGACATCGTATTCGCTGCCGAATTGTCTTAAGAAGCAAATCGGATAAAACCGCATAAAACTAATCAACGGCAAATAAATCACTGTGCCAAGATAAGGTATGCATAAAAGTATCCATAAACAGCAGGTACAGCAGCCCACAAGGAAAACTATTATTTTCAGAGTACCGACTACAATCGAAATTAACAGTTTGAAAAGCAGATAAAGTATTGTCTTCCAAAAAGCAGGGCCAAGGATCGTAAGGTAAATTTTCCATGCCGCGATCGTTCTAATTTTCCGCAAATACATTATTGGTACGACGAAATCTATTGTCAGAATTTTCACGATTCCAAAGAACAGCAATGTCGCTGTAATGAACAAGCCCATTAAGACAGCAACAACAATTAAGGTAGCCAATGCCAAACCGTTTGAATGATAAGCCAGCGATACCAGAACAATCGGTACAGACAAGATCGCGACAACTATAAAACCAATAAAACCAAAAACGAGTCTGAACCAGAATAAACTATTCGCCTGGTCTTTGAAATTTTTCCAGGGTTCAATAACCTGTGCTTTCTTTTTAGCCAGACAATCGAGGAACATAAAATGTCCTCTGCTGTTTAGCCAAAGAAGTACAAGAGTTATGGCGAGTATAATGACGATTACAGCGGCGGCAATTGCTCCAACCAATATAAAGTTTTCTTTAACATATTCAAAGACTTTGCCAATTTCTTCTGAACAGTTTTGATCATGTTCGGCGAAATTAAAGTTTCCGGAAAAGTTAAATCCCTGATTAAATAGAGTCGCCAGCCAGGCGCAGAAACCGATGACAAACCATTTTTCCAGATTAAAAGGTTTGAAAAGAAGAAGTTTAGTTCTCTCGATTGCCTCACTTACAGGTGCTGTTACAGATATTTTGTTATAGGTTTCCATATTTCATTTCCTCAAAAAAACCTCTAAATATATGATCACCATTTTTTTCTTATCGGTAAATCTGCCTTAATAAGTTCATCCTTAATTTCTTTAATCGTAAATTTTCCAGTATGTATCATGCTGGCGATGATAGCCGCATCTGCTTTTCCCTGAACAAAAACATCTATTAAATGCTGACAAGTTCCCGCGCCGCCGCTTGCGACAACTGGTATGCCGACGTTTTCGGAAATTATTTTAGTCAGATTAATTTCAAACCCTGCCTGTGTGCCGTCTGTGTCAACGCTGTTAACGACGATTTCGCCTGCGCCGAGGTCTTGTGCCTTTTTAGCCCACTGTAAAGCATCTATGCCTGTTCTTGTTCTAAAACCCTGGGTTGTGATTTCATAGCCGCTGGGGAATTTTTCGCTTTTTTCAACTTTCACAGGATCCATACCGAGCACAATACATTGCGAGCCGAATTGTTTTGCACCTTCGGCGATAATGTTTGGATTACGGACGGCCAATGAATTAACGCTTACCTTTTCAGCACCAGCCAAAAGCACTTTTCTCATATCATCGAGATTTTTAATTCCGCCTCCGACAGCGAAGGGGATATGTACGGCTTTGGCAACTTCGCGAACCATTTGAATATCAATCGGCCTGCCTTCTGCGGAAGCTGTAATATCATAAAAAACGAGTTCATCACAGCCGTTGTTGCTGTAATTGACAGCCATTTCAATCGGGTCGCCAAGGTCAATGTTGTTTTGAAACTTCACGCCTTTGGTAACTTTGCGGTTCCGAACATCTAAACATGGAATTATTCTTTTGGTCAGCATCCTTCGTCCCAGTTGCAAAAGTTTTTAAGAAGCTGCAAACCTATTCTGCCCGATCTTTCAGGGTGAAATTGTACAGCGACAAGAAATTTATTTCCGGCGACACTTGAAAAAACAGAATCAGCATATTGGGTTTGCCCGATTATATTATTTTCATCATCGCATTGCGGATAGAAACTGTGAACGAAATAAAATTCGCTTTGGTCTTCAATGCCTTCGAAAATCGGGTGAGAAGCATTGATTTTGACCGTATTCCAGCCAATTTGCGGGATTTTACAGGATTTGTCGGATGACTTGAATTTTTTGACCCTTCCGGGGAGGATGCCGAGACATTTTGTTCCGTTGTCTTCTTCGCTGGATTCGAATAAGACCTGCATTCCGATGCAAATACCCAAAAAAGGAACGCCATCAGCGATTACCTTCCTGATAGGTTCGATTAGTTTAAGCTCATGGAGGCTGTCCATGGCGGCTTTTGCGGCTCCAACGCCGGGGAAGATGATTTTATCCGCACAAAGTATATCTTCAGGCCTGTCGGTGATTTTTACCTTTTGGCCTATGCTTTCGAAGGCAAGCTGTACACTTGTTAAATTACCTGCTTTGTAGTCAATTATTGTTATCATTTTTGTAGCCTTTGCTGTATTATATATTTTTATTTTTTAGGAGCAAGTTTTATGCTGAAAGGAATACCGGCGGTTCTTTCGCCTGATTTATTGAAGATTTTAGCTGAAATGGGGCACGGAGACGAAATCGTCTTTGCGGATTGCAATTTTCCGGCGGCCTCAAACGCTGAAAGGCTTATTCGCTGCGATGGGCTTGGGATTGCGGAATTATTGAAAGCTGTTTTGAAGGTGTTTCCGCTGGATAGTTATGTCGATAATCCTGTTGCGCTAATGGAAGTAGTGCATGGAGATAAAGCGAAACCAACAATCTGGAATGAATACAGAAAAATCATCAAGGCCAGCGGCGAAAAATTCAAGGATTTCGAACTTATAGAAAGATTCGATTTTTACGAACGCACGAAAGAAGCTTACGTGGTAGTTGCGACAACGGAAACTTCGCCTTATGCGAATATCATTCTGAAAAAAGGATGCATCAGACTATAAAATACGAAATCCAAATATCGAAATCCGAAATTATTTTTCGCCGGCTAAAACTTCGGCGATATTCAGGCCATGGTCTTTTATTCTTCTGTATGCGTTAAGCATATCGGTATAAATAAGACTTTTCAAAGGATGAACCAATCCATCTGAAACTCTGCCAAGATGTTCTGAACGATATCTCTTCATCAGTTCTGTAATGGTCTTGCCGTCATTTTCAGCGGGCAGAAGAATATTCGGATTTGAGGTACTAGTCGCTTCGTAAATGAGTTTTACGTATTCTGTAACATTATCATGTAAATCTATTATTGCATCCAATCCCTGTTGAGTCATCTTTTTACCAGAATTATGAAGCTTAAGATTCAGCTTTAAAATATTGGTAACATAATCGCTGACGGTTTCAAGCTCATCGGCCATTCTAAGCTGTTTTCTGCTCTCTTCCGCAACATCCATCGGAATATTGCCTGACATAATGGTGCTGATGAATTCGACAATCTCTTTTTGCATTACGTCCAGTTCTCGTTCCTTGCGGAATACAAATTCAGATTCTTCGCTTTTTTCAGTTTGCAAAGACGGCGAAAGAATAATTTCTTTAAGTTTATTCATCATCGAAAGGATTTCTTCGCACATTTTTAAAATTTCTTTGCGAGATTGTTCAATACCTAATGCGGGAGTGCCGACAAACCTTGTATTAAGAGCTGTAAGTCTTTGTTCTTCGGGTAAGCCTCTGTCCGGAACGATTATATAAAGGAATTTAGCGAGGAGTTTTGGCAGGGGCATAAAAAAGATAACGTTGGCGACGTTAAAAGTAGTATGTGTTGCGGCGATTCCGGCCATTACATAAGGATATACTGTTCGTCCATCGACAACCTTAGGGGTTGCCATGTCAACGCCCACGAACCATTGTATAACTTTTATAAAAATAGGGAAAATTGCCATAACCCATGTTACGCCTATAATATTGAATAATGAATGAGCGAAAGCAGCTCGTTTTGCATTGCGGTTTGCAGGCAGCGAAGCCAATACGGCTGTAATTGTAGTTCCGATATTTTCGCCGAGCACCAATGCTGCTGCGGAATCAAAACCTATAATGCCATTGTATGCCAAGCCCATTGTGATACCGACTGTTGCAGCAGATGACTGAACGATAGCTGTTACGAGCGCGCCTGTCAGGCAACATCTAATAGCGCCCAGATAAGTATCTGCTGTAAATTTCGCAAACCATGCTTCGAATGCGGGCATTTCTTTTATTGGCGCCAGTCCACTTGTCATGAGCTGCAAGCCGAAAAATATCATGCCGACGCCGATGCCCACTGTAGTATAATATCTAAAATGAGTATTCGATGAAAAGAAAGATAATATTATTGATGCTCCTAAAAGAGGCAGGCCGTAATCGGTAATATTGACAGCCAATATCCAGGCGGTAATTGTGGTTCCGATATTTGCACCAAGAATAACTCCGATAGCCTGAGTCAAAGTCATGATGCCGGCATTAACCATACTAACCAGTATGACTGTCGTGGCACTACTGGATTGAATGATGATTGTAACGATAACTCCTACAGCGCATGCAATGAAACGGTTGTTAGTTACTATGCCGATCAGTCTACGAAGCCTATCGCCGGCAACAGCCTGCATACCTTCGGACATGTTTTTCATACCTAATAAAAACAAGCCCAAACCGCCGATTATCGAGAAAATCATCGTTAGTACTAATTGATTGTCCATAGACATCCCTGTAAATCGAAATGTTAAATTTTAATTAGAATTTTGTTAGGAAAAATATACCATAGCAAATACCTGTTTGCAAAACTAAAAAATTTTGCCTAAAATGCCGAAATACTATAGAAATAACTATATATTTAAGGATGGAAAAATGTTAAATAGGGTATTATTCAGGATTTCGATAATTTTAATGATTACAGGTATGTTTTTAACTGGTTGTGATAAAAATCAAAGTGTTAATACAAAGGATCAACAAATGGCAAAAGCTCAAGCTTCAAAAGTACGAATCAGCACCAATAAAGGTGATATTGTAGTTGAATTAAACCCTGAAAAAGCTCCAGTAACGTGCGAAAATTTCCTGAAATATGTAGATGCGAAATTTTATGACGGCACAGTTTTCCATAGAGTTATAAAAGATTTCATGATTCAGGGCGGCGGAATGACGGCTGATATGCGGCCAAAACAAACCAATCCTCCTATCGTAAATGAAGCTAAAAACGGATTGAAGAATGACAGGGGAACAATCGCAATGGCTCGCACTTCTGATCCTGATAGCGCAACCTCGCAATTTTTCATTAATCATGGAAATAATGATTTTCTTAATTACGGTGTTCGCGATGCGGGCTATGCAGTGTTCGGCAAAGTTGTCGAAGGAATGGATGTTGTTGATGCGATAGCGTTAGTAAGGACAGGTGCAGGCGATGTTCCTGCCCAGCCGGTAATAATTAATTCAATAACCAGAGAATAGTTAAAAGGTTGCAGCGCAGAGGGTAGAGCGTTTAGAATTATAAACTGAACGCTATACGCTATGCGCTAATATATGATTCCGGTATAGCCGACGCTTTCTTCGCTTGTTTGGCCAAATCGTCTTTCCATCACGTCATTGCTATGGGTGTGTGCCAGCATTATGCCTTTGGTTCTGCCTAGTTCTCTGGCGACGGCAATTGTGGCGGCAGCGGCTCCCGGGCCGCAGGCATTTTGGTTGTCCATTGATTCAATTAATAACTTTTCCGGATCCATCGCGATAGCGTTATCGATAAAATTTTTATCATTTACATTCCGCGCCCAATCAAGCCCTTTAGAACCTTTTCCTTTCGGGCTAAAACCATATCGTGGCCCATAGTGAGTCAAATCGGTTGAGCCGATGCAAACAATTTTTTTATCTTTTGCATTTCTAATACATTGTCCAACCTGCAAACCGAGAGCAATGACGTATTCGGCGGGCGTAGTCATGATGGGGACGATTTTAGCATTTTTAAATAAATATTGTATAAATGGAATTTGTACTTCAATGCTATGTTCGAATTTGTGCATATCGGAATTGGATTTTGCGGATTTGCAGTTTTTCAGTACCTCGGCGGCAAAATCTTCATCAATTTGTATTTCTCCCATAGGAGTACGCCAGCTTCCTTTATCATAAACCGCGGCAGAGTTTCCCATTCCGCTATGTGTTGCACCGAAAATGACAAATGTATCGACGGTTTTATTTATTTTTTCAATGGCCTTGAAAACCATGCCCGCGACATCGCCGCTGAAAACCCAGCCTGCGTGGGGGACGATTCCGCATACGATTTTTTCGGGCAATGGCTGTTTTATGTGAATATTGCTCGTATAAAAGTGCAACTCTGTTTGGCACTCTTCTTTACTGCCGGGGTAAAATTGACCTGCAACGATAGATTCTCGAACCATTTTTATACTCCGCTATTGCAAAAAACGATAAAATAACTATTATATTATACCGTTCTAATAGGGAAAAATTCAATGGCTAAAAATGATAGGATTGTGGCAGTTGTAATGGGCTCGGATTCCGATATGCCGGTAATGAAAGCATGCATTGACAAGCTGAAAGATTTCGGAGTTGAGCCTGTGGTTCGTATCATTTCAGCCCATAGAACGCCTGACATCGCGGCTGATTTCGCTGAAAATGCCGCAGCGAACGGAATAAAGATTATCATCGCGGCTGCTGGTATGGCGGCTCATTTGGCCGGTGCAATGGCTGCGCGAACACCATTGCCGATTATAGGCGTTCCGCTTGCGGCTGAACAATCTCCGGCCGGCATAGATGCATTGTTGAGCACTGTTCAGATGCCGCCGGGAGTGCCGGTTGCTTCAATGGCGATTGGCAAAGCAGGCGCGACAAATGCCGCAATCTTCGCGATTCAAATACTCGCTTTGAGCGATTCTGGATTGGCGAAAAAGCTTGCGGATTTCAGAGAATCGCAGCGCAAGAAGGTTATTGAAAAAGATTCTGCGTTATAAATCCCCGTCTAAGTAGTAATTCACAAGCTTGAGATTGCTTCGTCGTTTCTGCGCGGCAAAAGCCACTTGAAACTTCCTCCCCAAGGGGATTGAAATCGCAATGACAGAGAATAATCGTTTCATTTTTTTTTTAGCTATTTTTTTAACCAAATCAGATTTTTTCCTTACTCTAATCCAACTAATACAGCCAAAATGGTTACTACTGTCCAAAATGGTCGCGCCAAAACTAACCAGCTGCTTTCAAAAGAATTATGTCTATTTTGCGGTAAGAATGCTGACCAGAATGGTCGGAGCTGCAAAAGCCAATCAAACTTTGCAAAAAATTTTTACTTTTCATAAGTCCTTTACAATTAAAGAGATAAAAATTTTTAAAAATATTTTTCAACTCTGGCACAGGCATTGCTTTTATAGTAAGTCGAGGGCGAGAAGATAATCGCTTGAGAAAGAAGGTTGTTATGCTCGCCCTTGTACAGGCAAACGTTTTAGTTTTGGGATGTGGAGGCAGAAACAACGCTCTAAAAGCGTTACCCATACGGGTGCTAAATGTTGAGACTGGTTTAGAAGCCGGTCGTTCTTTGAAAAATGAAAGTGTCGATGGTGTTATAAGTGCCTGGAAATTGCCGGATGCACCGGCTGGAAAATTCCTGCGTAACTTGCGATTGGCAAAACCTTATTTGCCGATTATCGCGATGGTTGATGCAAACAAAATTGAGCAGGAAATATCCGCCAGGGGTATTGGGGTTACAGCAGTATTGAATGATGATGTGAGTGATCAGATTTTGATTCGTACGGTTGTAGAAATACTGGGACTTGGAATCACCAAAGAAATACAGAAACTCTGTGCTATTGCAGACGATTGAGACTCGTCTTGCCTTGACACGGGCCAAAGACCGAACAGTGATGAGGACCCGGCTAGTCAGGCACGCAATGCACTTAGTTATAGGGAGGGAGTCTGAGAGAAAAGAAACAATAACTTCTTCTCCTCCTCCAAAGGTGGGTTGTGACTGAACAGTGATAAATAGGTTGCGACCCTCCGGAGAGCAAGCATGACCTTGGCGTCATGAGAACATAGGGCTCAGGAAGTTTTCTCCTCCTCCCAAATGAGATGGGCTTGATCGAACAGTGAAAATCTAGTCGGTCAGCCCAACTCGAGAGCAAACATGGTTTATAACCATGATTATTTATAAAGTTCCGCGTGGGATGGGAACCATGCGGAATCGCTCACGATGAGTTTTCTCCTCCTCCCAAAGATGGGTTATGACTGGACAGTGATAGAAGGTTATAGCCCAATCTAAAATTTAACATGGATTTTCCATGATGATTATAAAATTATGTTGCTTCTCCTCACGGGGAAGTAAGGCAGGAGCCGGAAAAGCAATCATCCGGCTGTTTGCATAAAGAAACAATAGTCCTTGACTATGACCAAATAATCTGCTAAGGAATGAAGCATCACCCAATGTAGGCCCCGGCCATAAGATCACTGTTCGGTCTTAGGTCGGGGCCGGTTTTTTGCGCTTTTATAATGCCAATCTCGATATTATAAGACCTTTCGTAAAATCATTGCATTTCTGTAAATATATGTCTAAAATCAAGAGTCTTTAATAGGGGCTTTATGAATAAATTGGATTTAGAAAAATATTCTTCAGCGTTTACTCTGGCGGATATGGAAATTTTTGTATTTCCAGAACTTATGTATTCGCTGCTGCTTGCAAATATCATGAGTCCGGTTATCTGGCAATGGCGAGAGGAAAAATCATTCAAAAAGCTTCAGGGCAAAGATTCGTACAAAAAATTAATGCGGCTGCGTCAATTTATTATGGATGAATTCGAGTTCAATCTCGACCTTGAAACATGGGGTCTGACAGATAAAAATGCGGAAATAAAAAGATTCAAACAATACCTTCCAGCTGAACAAATCGCGCAAAGCAATGCGCTATTCGGATACGAAGGCGATAAATATTATTATGATGTAGATATTCGCAAGCATTTTGGTCTTGATAAATATACGACGGACACGATTCCGTATTGGAAAACTGAAACAGTCGAAGCAATGAATGCCTTTCGACATAAAAAAGGTTATAAAACCGGTGCAGGCGAATGCGTTTCATTGTCAACTCTTTATGCGGCCGCTGCTTTTATAGTTTGCGGTATTCCGCTTGATGATATTTACATGGTACTAACGCCGCTGCACTCGCAAAATTTTATCGATATCAACGGCGGCATCATTACAAATAACCGACGGCTGGTAACAAAAGCGATGTGGTTCAATGGCACTGAAACATCCGATAAGGCCCAGCGCGCATTGCGAAACGAACAAATTACCATTGTCGCTCATAACAGCGGTCTTGTTCATTGCCTTTATAAAGATGCGACAATCAATAAAAATGCTTATGAAAAATTTATTGGCAGACTCAATGAATATCTTTATTACCCGCTTGAGCCATTAAGCGTTGCCAATTTTCTCCGCAGCAGCGGCATGTATCAAAAATATTTTCAATTTTGCAAAGACTGCCATGGCAACGCACAATATGTTAAGGCCGAAGTGCTTTACAGTTACGAGCACGAGAGTGATTTCAGGATTTGCGATTCGACTCATGAAAAACTTCTCGACGAAGTACACGAGGAAGATTTCTCGAATCAGGAATATCCAAAGAGAATCCGCTGCGATCAGTTAAAAGAATACCTCGGCAAGAAAAAGCCGGATATTTATACCGAGCAGGGGAGAGTTGAATTAACTAAAGTTCTCAAGGATTACATTCCTGATTCTGAAACGTTTGTTGATAAGCTTTATCATTTCCTGCATATAGAACCGAAACTGCCTTCAAATGATCGAAATTATATACGTTCAGAACCGATAAAAATTACACCCGATATGAACAGAGAGCAAATTATAGATTATCTTGCGAGCATACGGGATAAGAATACGACGGCAGATTTAGCATTTTACGCATATCGCGATATGGCAAATTGCGATTGGCAGCCGTATATTAAATCCGCAATCGAGCGAAGTCCCGTTTCGATAGAGAAAATGAAAGATATGTCAATTGAGCATTGTTACAAATGGCTGCATTGTTTGAAGAATGAATCTATTTACGATGGTAACCGATTAGCCCAGCCCGATGAAGTCGTAAATTATCTTCGAGGCGACGGCATCGAAAAAGCAATTACGCTTGCCAATATCATCCATAAACGAAATCCGCAGCAACAAATAGAAATAAATATAAAGAATAATAATATTTCAATTCAAGCCGATAAAACATACGAATTTGAAAGCACAAAATCTTTCGATAAAAATATTTCCATCAATGATGAAAGCTTCAGAGTAGATTAATGGTAAGCACAAACAGGAAGTTTTATTTAGCGGGCACTATCTTTACGATTATTTCACTTTTCAGCGGTGTGCCTGGGCCGTTAATTATCAAATATATCGCGCCGTATATGGATTTCTGGACGCAGAATTTCCTGCGCTATGTTGTCGCTTGTTTAACAATGCTGCCGTTTGTTCTGTTTTCATCTAAAGCAAACAGTATTTACTCGAAGGAACTTTGGAAAAAAGCATTGTTAATCGCGTTCATTAATATTTTTATGCAATGCTGCTGGGGAGCTGCGTTTTATTATATTAATCCCGCGTTTATCACGCTTCTCTCGAAATCATCAGTTCTATGGACCGTTTCAGCCTCTTTGATTTTCTTCGCTGATGAACGGCCGCTAGTTAAAAGTCCTGCGTTCTGGGCTTCATTTATAATCGTTATCATTGGCGTAATTGGTATTACGTTCTTCAAACAGGATTTTTCAACGAGCGCATCGGTTATCGGAATTATTTTAACATTAGGATTCGCTTTCAGTTGGGCAATTTATACAATCGCAATAAAGGCGCTTCTTAAAAATGAAGATTCGACAACAAGTTTTGCGGTGGTTTCGGTATATTCTGCCGTTGGACTTGGAATACTGGCATTTATGTTTGGTAAACCAATGCAGTGC
>JBDKUM010000118.1:0-7567 GCA_039679715.1 Phycisphaerales bacterium | reverse complement strand
CGTCGCCAAGCAAAATCAGGAGCATGGTTCCGATTAGTTCGGCCGAAAAGGTATTGATGTTGATTCCTTTCAAAACAGCTATTATACCTAATGATATATAGGAATTTCAAACGGATATTTTTTCTTGCAAAGAGACTTAATTTCTTGTAAATTATTTGTTTTCGCTAATTTGGCGAATCCGATTTCCGGGTAGGTAGCTCAGTTGGTAGAGCAACGGACTGAAAATCCGTGTGTCGCTGGTTCAACTCCAGTCCTGCCCATTTTGCTTTGTATCACGTCAAAAAACATGTCTAAAATGTGTTCAAAAATGCCGCAAAACAGTCATTTCATGTCGCGCTTATGTCATTTTGATGTTACTTCTTGTCAAAAACGCTTTAAAAGACATGGCGGAATAAAAAAAGTTACTCAAAAAACCTCATTTTTGCTTCAGAATTTCATTTTTTTACAAAAAAAAATGAAAAAGATACTCAAAAAATTCGAAAAATACATCGAAAATCAATCGCTTGTCAGAATTAAATTGTTGAGTAACAATGTTTGGAATTTTCGACGTCAAGGGGTACCCCGCCGGCGCTTATGGGTTTCCGCTACGCTACAACAGGCACATATTATACCATAATGTCAGTCTGGAATCGAAGGGAATATGGTGGAGGCGAATAGTTTTCTTAAATATTTTTTTTGAAACTTGCGCGAAATTGTACTGGCTCCATCATTAGTACCGAAGTACGGGAAACAAGTTATATGCATAATAGGAGATTGCTGTATTCGTACTTGCAGAATTTGTTAAAGAAAAAAAATAATTTGAATCTTTAGGATATCAGGAATTATTTTCGGCAATTTAACTGCCGATATTGCGAAGGCGTCTTTTTTGCAATTTTTTTGAATATCCTGCAAAAATATGCCGAATCCGAAAAACCGCACCGTCCCGCGATTTCGGAAAGATTCATATCGTATTTTTGCAGCATGAATTTTGCTCTATCTATACGCACATACGTTAAATAATCGCAGAATCTCATCAGACCTTCTTTTCTAAAAAGTCTTGAAATATGGTTCGGAGTTATTTTGAATTCAGCCGCAACACTGTCGCGCGTGATTTCATATTGAAAATTGTGCTGCATATATGAACATATTTCATCGAACAAAAAATTTGCCTTGCGTACCCTTACTTCAGTTTCCGTTTTTAGCATATCCAAACAGCAAACAGCCAATGCCTGAACCAGTTGCGGATACGCGGAGAATTCAGACGATGTGCTGTAAAACTCCAAAATGGATTGCAGAATTTTCGAAGCGGGCCCTGAAACAGGGCGATTTATCGGAATCTTTTCCGCGACAATCGACGACTCAGAACTGCCATCGCAACTTATCAAACTTATGCCCGTCAGTTTCTTTCCGAATAAAAACATCGCAACTTTTACTGGTTTCTTCCATGTCGGTCTTTCCCAGCAGTTCGGCGGGGCGAATACGGCCTGTCCTTTCTCGACATTCACTAATCGCGGCTGTCCCATCTGTTCGATTTCTATTTCATAATCTCCCTCAAGCACAACAGACAGCAATGGAAAATTGACGAGATAACTCAAAATTGGCGGATTTGTCACGCTGTTTGCCAAAAAAACTTTTGTTATCTGGTTTTTTTCAAACCAGTAGCGTATTTGAGCAGCGATTTTTTCAAAATCTGGCATAATATAAGAATTGTTACAATAGTACAACAGATGGTACGATTTTACTATTGTTGTAACGCTTTGTCAATATTATAATACAATCATAAGTGAAATACTTAGCTTATCAATACACTTTTTTCCGGAGAAAAAAATGAAAGATTTTATACTAAAACATAAGCAGTATCTTCTTAGCGGTGTTTCTTTCGCGATTCCATTTATAGCATGTGGCGGCATTCTGATTGCTGCGGCGATCGCATTTGCCCCAATGGGAGCAACAGGCCCGGATTTTTCAAATTCCCCAAAGTTAAAACTTATTTTGGATATCGGCTCGACATCTTTCAAATTGATGCTGCCTGTTCTCGCAGGATATATTTCTTATGCAATGGCCGGCAAGCCCGGCCTGGTTCCAGGTTTCATTGGCGGTTTTCTGTCGGGTGAAATTAACGCCGGTTTTCTTGGTGCGCTGCTTGCGGGAATTTTAGCGGGACACATCGTTAATATTATAAAGAATCTGCCTGTTCCAAAAATTTTAAAACCAGTTATGCCGATTTTGATCATTCCGATTATTTCATCTCTTGCAATTGGAATATTGATGATGAAAGTGATAGGTATTCCCATCGCGAATTTTATGGTTTTTCTCGGTGAATGGCTAAAAGGGTTAAGTGCCGGTAACGCTGTTGTACTTGCAATATTATTAGGTGCAATGATAGCTTTTGACATGGGTGGGCCGGTCAATAAGGCTGCATTTTTCTTTGGCGCGGCAATGATAAAAGAGGGAAACGCTTTTGTAATGGGGTCTGTTGCCGCCGCGATATGTACTCCGCCATTAGGTATGGGCCTTGCGACTTTGCTCGGAAGAAAAATGTGGGATGAGCAGGAAAAAGAAGCAGGCGTTGCGGCTCTTGGCATGGGCCTTATGGGCATAACCGAAGGCGCAATACCTTTCGCTGCATCGGATCCATTTCGTGTTATTCCATGCATAATGGTTGGATCCATCACGGCGGCAGTTATTGCAATGCTGGGCAAAGCACAGGATCATGCACCACACGGCGGCCCCATAGTTCTGCCTGTTGTCGATAATAAAATTTTATACATCATTGCCATTTTGTGCGGAACATTTGTAACCGCTATACTAATTAATGTCGTAAAGAAAATAACTTCTACAAGAAAAGGAGCGTAATATGAAATTCGTCGCCATTACAGCCTGCCCGACAGGAGTTGCTCATACATACATGGCTGCTGAACAGCTTTTAAAATTTGCTAAAAAACTCGGACATGAAATAAAAGTTGAAACACAGGGCGCGATGGGCATTGAAAATGAACTTACCGAAAAAGACATTGCCGCCGCGGACGCCGCTATCCTCGCTGTCGATATCATGATTGAAAAAGAAGAACGTTTTGACAATATTCCGAAAATCAGAGCTTCTGTACAGGAAGCAATCAAAAATCCTGAAGCGGTTTTCGCTCGTCAGCCCAAAAATTAGACCTCTTGGCATATTGATTTTTCACTTATGTATTGTCTTATCTAATAAAAAGGTGAACTTGTGTCATTAGAATATAGTTTTATTTGTCCATTAAAAAACGGCATTCATGCCCGGCCAGCAAATGCACTGGAATTGATTGCAGCTAAATATAGTTCCAATGTTTCGCTGCGAAATGAGAGAAATGCGCGAATAGCTAACGTAAAAAGCGTTCTTTCAATGATTAGCGCCGATTTCAAACTCAACGATTCCTGCAAATTGATAGTTAATGGCGATGATGAAAATGCTGCTTACGACACAGTTGTCGCTTATCTAAAAAACGGTTTTGCCGAATCTGATGAGCAGCTTCCGCCCGTTTGCGCTGAAGAAATTTCCATTCCGCCTTCTTTGAAAATTGAAAAACAGGATTATTGTACCGGCACAGTCGTTGTAAAAGGATTGTCTATTGCCAAAGCTGCAATATTAAATAATCTGTTTACCGCCAATATTCCTTCTGTCTTTATTGGCAAAGATGAAGAACTTGCGAAATTTAAAAAAGCTGTTGATTCGCTCAAGTCTAAAATTGCAGACTCTCTGACTAATAAAGCAAAAACGGAACGCAAAATTCTTGAAGCGCACCTTTCGATAGTATCAGACCCTGAACTTGCTGAAAAAGTAACAGAATCGATACGGGCCTCCATGAATGCGGGTAATGCGATTTTAAACGCCTCTTCGTATTTCGCAGACACTCTCAAAAATACTCAAAGTGAATTGATTCAGCAGAGAATTTTTGATATTCAGGATGTATGTACAGGCCTGATTGAGCAAATTTATGGAGCCGTGCAAAAAAAAGACATTTTAGTTGAGCCTTGTATCTGTGTCGCCCAGAATTTAACTCCCAATCAGTTTTTGAATCTCGACAGACGCTTTATAAAAGGTCTTGTGCTTTCTCATGGCAGTTCAACTTCGCATACGATAATACTTGCGCGTTCATTCGGAATACCCACGATTGTTGGTGTCGAACACGCTCAAACAATTATCCGCACCGGCCAGGAAATTATTTTAGATTCTAATATCGGAATTGTAATTTTGCGTCAAAGCGAATCTGTGAAAAGGTATTATCTGCTTGAGCAACGCAAATTAAATAACCGCAAAAAACAATACGCCAAATTCGTACAAACTCCTGCTCTGACATCTGACGGCAGGCAAATTGAAGTCGCTGCGAATATCGTTTCATCGCAGGAAGCTGATTTGGTTTTTAACAACGGCGCTCAAGCCATTGGTCTATTCCGCACCGAAATGCTTTATATGTCCAATGACGCTATTCCTTCTGAAGACCAGCAGTTTGAAATATACAAAAAGGCCGCCATCGCTGCCGCTCAAAAATCTGTTATTATTCGCACCCTCGACATCGGTGGCGATAAAGAGCTTCAGTGCCTGAATCTTGAACCAGAAGCAAATCCATTCCTCGGCTACAGGGCTGTAAGGATTTATCCTGAATTTGAAAAAATAATTACCGCTCAGTTGACCGCGATTATCAGAGCTTCCGCTTTTGGCGCTGTCAAAATGTTGATACCAATGGTCAGCTCTCTTGATGAAATTGTATGGGTTAAGCGGAAAATAATTGAAATACAAAACCATCTGCTTGAGCAGAACATTAACTTCAACAATAATATGCCCATTGGAATTATGATCGAAGTGCCATCAACAATTTTTATCCTCGATCAACTCTGCAATGAAGCCGATTTCTTCAGCATCGGCACAAACGATTTAGCGCAATATGTTTTCGCGGTTGACAGAGAAAATAAAAAGATCGCGAAACTTGCCGATAATTTACAGCCCGCGTTTTTGCGTGTACTTAAAACTATTGTTCAGCAGATTCACGCCCGCGGCAAATGGGTTGGCATGTGCGGCGAAATGGCAGGGCAGATTGAAGCTATGCCGCTGCTTGTCGGTCTTGGTCTCGATGAAATCAGCCTCGGCTGCGACAATATCCCTTTAGTAAAGGCCGCCATTCATTCGCTTTCTTTTGAAAAATGTTCCAGGATTCTCGATTCTGCGATTAATTGTACTTCATCGCAGGAGGTGCGATCTTTGCTTGCCGCTAATCAAAACACGCCCGACTTTGCCATCATCGATACGGATTTGATAGTTACTGATTCTGATAGTTTGAACAAAGAGGAAGCTGTAAAGCAGGCCGTTGATTTGCTTTTTGCCGCCGCCAGAACGGATAAGCCTCAATTAATCGAACGTGAAGTATGGAACAGGGAAGCAGTTTATTCCACTTCGTTGGGCTATGGCTTCGCAATTCCTCACTGCAAAAGTGCGTACGCAAAAGCAAATTCGATTTGTCTCATAAAATTCAAAAACCCGATCAGGTGGAATCCGCAGGAAGAAGATGCCGTTAAGATTTTGATTATGCTTGTTGTCAAACAGGACGACTCCGCCGGCACCCACATGCAGGTATTTTCAAAACTCGCGCGGAAAATTATGCACAGCGATTTCAGGAATTTTCTGCTGTCAAATGACGATGCTGGTGTGATTTTGAAATTTTTGAAAGAATCGCTCGAAATTAAATAAATATAATTTTAAAAGGGATATGATTATGAAAAAGACAGGACTGCTATTGATGATTATTGCATTAATGGGCGGCGCAGCGACAGCCGGCGTTTATACCGAAAAATCCAAATGGGATTTATCTAAAGATAAAGTGCTCTATACCGTCGGCTATTCCCACCTTGATACTCAATGGCGTTGGGATTATCAAAAAACAATCAACGATTATATCAAAGCCACCTTGTATGATAATATTGCCATGCTTGAAAAATATCCTGAATACACCTTCAATTTCACCGGCGCTGTTCGCTATGAAATGATGAAAGAATATTATCCTGAAAAATATGAGGAGATGAAAAAATATATCGACCAGGGCAGATGGTTTGTTTCCGGTTCGAGTTTTGAAGAAGGCGATGCCTTAGCTCCCTCCGTTGAATCGCTCATCAGGCAGATTTTACTCGGAAATGAATATTTCCGCAAAGAGTTTGGCAAAATGAGCAGCGATTATATTTTGCCCGATTGCTTCGGCTTCATGGCCCATACTCCGTCTGTTTGGGCTCATTGCGGCCTTCTCGGTTTTTCAACCCAGAAACTTACATGGAAATCTGCTGTAGGCATACCTTTTAACATCGGTCTTTGGCAGGGACCCGATGGCCAATCATTAATATGTGCCTTCGATCCCGGAAACTACAACGGCGGTATGGAAAAAGACGCAGATCGTGACAAACGCTGGACAAAAAGAATTAACGAAAACGGCGAAAAATATGGCATATGCGCCGATTATCATTATCAAGGCATCGGCGATATGGGCGGCGCACAAAAGGAAAACAAAATTCAAGCGTACGTCGAAGGTTCCAAAAAAGCCGACGGCAACTATAACCTCATGCTCGCCTCTTCTGACCAGTTTTATAAAGATATCACACCCCAACAGCGTGAAAAACTCCCCACTTACAAAGGCGATTTGCTCCTGATTGAACATTCCGCAGGTTCGATAACTTCACAGGCATACATGAAACGCTGGAACCGCAAAAATGAGCAGCTCGCGGATTCCGCTGAACGTGCTGCCGTTGCCGCAAACCTGCTTGGCGGTATTGTTTATCCCTCTGAAAAATTCGATGCCGCATGGAAAAGAGTTCTCGCAAGCCAATTCCATGATATTCTCCCCGGCACAAGTCTTCCAAGATGTTACGAGTATTCATGGAACGATGAAATCATAGCGTTGAATTTGTTCGCCGCATCTCTGACTGATTCCGTCGGCGCAGTCGCACAAACTTTGGATACGAAAGTTGATGGAAAAGCGATAATTGTTTACAATCCTCTTGCGATTGACCGCCAGGATATCGTTCAGGCCGAACTTGAATATCCTCTGGAATCTCCAAAATATATTGAAGTCATAGGTCCCGATGGAAAAATCAAACCCTCGCAAATAATTTCAAATAAAAATAATAAAATAAAGATTCTCTTCTGTGCCGATGTGCCAAGTGTGGGTTTTGCTGTTTATAATGTAAGAGCGATCGACTCGCGACCGAATTACGAAACAGGCCTTTCTGTTTCAGGAAACATGCTTGAAAACAATTTTTACAAAGTTGTTATAAATCCTGCAGGTGATATCGAATCAATTTATGATAAACAGGCAAACAAAGAATTGCTTGCTTCACCAGCAAGACTTGCATTTATGAATGGCAAGCCCAAAGAATGGTCTGCCTGGAATATGGATTGGGCAGACCAGAGTAAACCGCCCGTTGGTTATGTCGATGGTCCTGCTGAAATCAAAATCACAGAAGAAGGTCCCGTGCGTGTCTGCATAAAAGTAACGCGAAAAGCAAAAAAATCAACCTTCAAACAATTTATCAGGTTGGCATCAGGCGATGCCGGCAAAATCGTCGAAGTTGATAA
>JBDKUM010000117.1:0-2035 GCA_039679715.1 Phycisphaerales bacterium | reverse complement strand
TGGTTATCACAATAAAATCCATGCCGGATTACACTATGAAATGAAATTGCAACCAACGAAACTCGAAGTGCAAACCATGACCGGAAGCGCACAAGCAAAGACAAAACGAATTGAGGCATTAACTGTTCGTTTTTATAACACAATAGGATGTAAGGCGGGGGAAAACGAAAACGATGTCAAGGATTTGATTTTTGGTGAAAATGCAGAACTTTTTAGCGGAGACATATCAATGGAGTTTAAGGGTGATTACGGCACCGGCGCTGATATTTTCTTTGTTCACGACCAACCGCTTCCCTGCACCATACTGGCAATTATGCCAGAATTGGCAATAAACGATAGGAATTGACGGTGAATGCTAAAATTGAAATAATTGCTTATGAGCCTAAACATTCTTTTGAAATTCTGGTCCGCCCGTATGATGAAAAGAATGTTAAAAATAAAGAAGAATTCAAAACGTGGGCAGAAGCTAATGCCAACGGTGCAGCCTGGACTGCTAGGCGTATATCCGATGGTAAAATTATCGCATGTGCTGGTGTTAGGATTCTTTGGTCTGGGTGCGGTGAGGCGTGGGCGATTTTCTGCGACGAAATTCATCAGCATAAAATAGAAATACACAAAAACATAACAACTTATCTTAAAATAATCATTAATGATTTTAAATTAAGGCGGATTCAGGCTTATGTCCGGGCGGATGTCCCTGTTGCAGTTGATTATATTGAGCATATGGGATTTGAACGCGAAGGTCTTCTACGTAAATTCGGTTTAGACGGTGAAGATCAATATATTTATGCTATGATTTTGGAGGGGTAAGATATGGGATTTACAACAGTAGGACTTGCCCTTGGTGCTTCGGCGGCAAATGCAGCTGCTGTGGGGGCCTCTGCTTATGCTGTTGGGGCCACAGCCTTGGGGACTGCGGTCAGCGCGGCAGGCCAAATTCAGGCCGGAAAATCTCAATCTGAATGGAATGATTATAATGCTGCAGTATCCCGCCAGAACGCTATTGCAGCACAACAATCAGCCGAATATGACGCGGGAAGAACAAGGGAAGCCGGAGAAAAATTAAAGTCAAGGCAACGGGTTCTTTACGCGAAATCAGGTGTTTCTCTTGAAGGTACACCGACGGATGTCATGTTAGGCACGGCGGAAGACATTGAGATGGATGCTATGGCAATCATACGTAGAGGATTAATCGGAAGCCAGCAATATCAATCCCAGGCTAATTTAAGCGAGATGCAAGGTTCTGCCGCTCAAACAGCAAGTTATTACGGAGCAGGATCGTCACTTTTGACCGGGATGAGTGATATAGCTGAAATGAAAAGCGGAGTGTATAAAAAGCCTGTTTATACGGCAGATAGATAGGAGTTAAATTTTGCCGAAAATACCTGAATGGACGCGAACAGAATCTTTGCCGGCAGTAGCCGGAAACGTAATGGCTAATCCTGAAGCCATGTCAAGGCCATCTCTTGCGTTGGCCGCGGCCGGCAAACGGGTCGGTGATAAATATTCAGATTTGTTCATGGACATAAAGGCAAAGATTGATGCGGCTGAAACTCTCAAGGCTATTGATGATTTCAGGAATGAACAACGGAATTATATTAATGAACAGCGAAACATTGTCGGAAAAAACGTTATTGATGTATCTGGGTTAACACAGAATGAAGCGGACAAAGGAAAAGACCTCACAACACGGGCAACTGAATGGCATCAGAAAATGGCTGATACTTATGCCAATAATCTTTCGAGTGATGATCAAAGGGATATTTTTTACAGATTAGCCAGAAATGAAATAGACTCGGGGATAAATCAAGTCGCTAACCATCAAGCGGTACAAACTCGTCAATATTTTGCTGATCAGATTGATTACACGATTGATACGGCAATTAAAGATATTCAGGACAATCCATCTGAAGACACGGCGAACCGTGCAAAACTCAAGGTAGCAACGGTAGTGCAGGCCATTTACCCGGGACAGAATGTTGATGATTATAAGTTGCATGCGCTGAATAGAATTGACACCGCGACAAAAGCGATC
>JBDKUM010000116.1:0-8050 GCA_039679715.1 Phycisphaerales bacterium | reverse complement strand
CTCTTGCTCAATTTGCTTTTCACGTAATAGACGTAATTCCTCTTGCTCTGCATCATATTTTTGACGCTTAACAATAGCTTGATCTAGCTTCTCTTTCATAGATTTAAACGTGTAGTTTATTTTATCTGTAAATTCCTCGCCATTATAAGATAATATAGATTCTTCAATACTTGCAAAAGCACCAATAATATAAATTACAGGGTAAAATAACCCATTATCGTTTGGTCGAGTATAGATTTCAAGAGCCTCAATAGACGCTATAAAATCCGCATGTTTTTTAACGCGCTCTTTTTCTTTATTTTCAAAATCAGTTAATGGCTTCCTAATAGCTTCCTGTAAAGACTCCAAATCCTCTCTGATAATTTTACGCTCTGCATCAATAGCTTTGCATTTTTCCATCCACTCCTCTTTTACTCCCTTGCCCAAATCATCAATAATTGTTTTCGATCTAGCAATCTTATATGCAAGGCTTCTAATATCCTCACGGCCTTGTACAGTCGTTACGTCAATAACGATACTCTCTGCACGCTCTTTTATAAGCGCGACAATTTTACTACCGCCACCCTTAGAAAATACATCTGCTGGCTTAATTTCATCTAGTACAATTAGTTCTTTAGACATTTTTTCCTCCTTTAAAAAATAATTTAATTTTCTCAATAAATGTTTTTGGTTTGCTCTCAACGCTTCCGCCTGTGTAGTTCAATCCACCAGCACTCATGTCTAGTATTAACGGCGGATCAATGTAATCATAAGCGCCAGAGTCACTTAATATCTTTTGCAACTTCTCATCACTATACTCTGTGGCAATGTGGATATTCATCAGCTTATTATGACGTTGCATAATCGCCGATGGTGTACGCCCCATTGTTTTCGACATACGTTTATAAGCCTCGCAGAATTTTAATCCGCCAGCCTTATATTCTTCGACAAGTTTTAATAATTTCTTGTCCTGTTGTTTAGTCCATCTTTTAGTCATTGGTTTCTCCTTTTGGTTGTGTAATTGGCTTTCGCAATAAGCGCATATTGGCATTTTAGATGTATTCACAAGGTAACATTTATCACATACTTTAATTCTCGGAACTACCATAACTCAATCTCCTCTCGCTCCTCTATTGTGAAGTCAGGGTTTATAAAAGCGCTGGCAATAAACTTAATAGCATCATCCGATGTTTCAAAAGGGCCGCATACAGTTTCAGATAATTTAATATCGCTAGTAAGTTCATGTTTTTTGACTGCGTAAAAATATTTCTTAATCATTTTTGTTCCTCAATTTCTGGCAATCCTAAGCACTTGCGCTTTTCATTTTTAGTTAAAATTCCACTGCCTAATATCTGCTTAAAATCATATCTATTAGACAAATCTATATAAAGCTGATTTGGATTAGGCGGCTTCGGTTCAATCTTTGGTGCTTCTGTTTTGCGCTCAACGTAATAATTGCCATTAAATTTGTATGTCGCAATTAAATTACCATTTTCAATCTTAAATGATGTTAAATCCTTAGATGGCGGCAAACAATCAATTTTACATGTTTTTAAATAACTGTATAATTTGTCATGTGTTTCTTTTGCCTTTTTAGTTGCATCAATATGTTCCTTTAAGATGGATTTGCGCTCATCATTAAGTCCGACATATAACCTGCAAACCAAAACACCATTTTCTAAATAATAATCCTGTTTATTTTCCATCCTACCCCCCATGCGCTTCTTTTAGTGCTGATTTGTAGCGTTCAAGTAATGTGGTAAGTGTTTTTATTTCTTCATGGCAAAGTGACACATTGTTCCCATGCTGTTCAAGCTCAATGTGTTTTTCGGATATTAAAACTACGGTGTCACCAGTTTCTGCTGTCATTTCTAGTTTCATTTTTTATCTCCACATAGTTTTTCATGTATTTCGCGAATCATGCGCTCAAGTTCTGGGTTGATATTTATGTAAGTTGGTATTGCCTCTCTATATATACCATCATTTACAATTTCAACGTATTTCGGTATTTCTACATCATGTTTCATCATTCACCTTCCTTTGGTGGTTGTGCTGGTTTCCAGTGGGTTGGTTGCCAAAGTATGACCTCCGATCCATCAGGGTGTTCGTTATGGTTTAAAACCAAGTAATCGTTTCCCATTTTAAACCCAACCGCTTGGTTTCTGGGGTTATGGATGTTGGCAAAATAAACTAAATCTTCCCCATTATATTCTTCAATCGGTTGCCACTCACTCACCTTCATAACCTCTATGGCGTGGTCAATTGCCTTACTTCTATCCTTAAATAAAGCGTCCTCATTAAGGTGACCAGCTAGACATTCCAATATCTCAATCGCTTCCTTGTTATCCATTGTTTTGTTCCTCTCTAGCTTTCATCATTGCGTCTGCTAATTCATAAGACACTCTAGCCAATCCATTTACATGACCACAATCTCCTATTCCTTCATTGGTAACCATTCCCTGCAAAGCCATACCTGCAAAGAAGTCACGTAAATCCATGCCACTGCTAAAAATAGCATTGTGTGATGTAATTGGAAATGCTTTCATCTCAACCCCCATATCCTGTATAAATCTCATTAACCAATGTCGGAAACTCCGCACCGTCTTTGTATTCCCAAATGCGTATGGTATCGAAGTTATCATTTTCAGCGCGTTTCCATGCGGTTTCAATATCATCCGCCTCATGGAATTTTGTAGTCGCGTGTAATTCATTGCCAATAATCACACAATCATCAGGCTCATAGAAATTATGCACCGTGTATGTTTTGTTGCGTGATAAATGTTTTGTTAGGTCGAATGTCATCTCACACCCCCATTGTCATTAATGTAGTCCGCGCATCTCTCGATTGTGCGGAAAAACTCGTATGATCTGGTTATAAAACTAAGTGTGTCATATACCTGTATTGGGTATTCAACATTTCTGATTTGTGCGTTGATTATCATTTATTCCCCCTTTGCTTTGGCGATTGCTAACGCCGCGCCCTGAACCGCTAAATATTTTTCTGCATTTTCACCACCAAGTCTAATCGAATCACTAAAAGCAATTAAAATTTCTTCTAGTGCCTGTAACAATTCAGGCGCGGCGGCGATTAAACGTGCATTGGCGCGAGATACGTCAGCATTATATTCTCTGCATCTAAACTTATCATTTGGCTTATATACTTCCGCAATACTAATTGAATTTGCAGAGTGAATTAAATAATTACTGTCAACTGATTTTGGCATACAGGTTGAACCTACATTCCAAGGTGCTGGTGTGTGTTTTGTGTTTGTCATGTCTATTTCTCCTTATAGTGAACATTGTACACTATTCAGAAACCATGTCAACACTATTTATAACATTTTTTTGCACATTCTTTACAATATGCGCCACGGTGTATTTTCTTCCCGCAAAAGTAATATGGAAGCGTGTCAGTTAGCGGAAAACGGCACATATTTAGGGTCAATTCCGTCAAATCATAAGTATTTGCGGGGCGTTCGTAGTTGTATTCGGGTGCAATTTTCGGATTAAACACGCATTTATCGGTCAATACCAGGCTTGTATATGGTGTTTTAGACATAGGCATATCAGGCTGATTCTCCATTTTCTTCAATCGCCCCCTGCGCGTCCACACAGACGCCACTGACCGCTTTAATTTATGCGCTATGTCGTGGGCTGTCATGCCGTTTTCGGATGCGTCAAGCAGAAATTTATCCTCTGCTTTTGACCATAGGTTTGTCATTTAAAACTCCTCAATTTCCCATCCACCACCATCTTTTTTTGGCTTAACTTTAATTGCCAAAAAACGAATTGGGTATAAATCAGATGCAACTTTAATTTTTACCTTTGCATCGTCCTGCCAGAATCCTTTGACTTCATGCGCCTCTAAAGCATTATCTTTTGTCAGCACAATAAAATCAGGTGTGTAAAATGTATTATCAGCAAGGCGAAACTTAATACCCTCGAATTTGTACCAAATCACCTCACCAACCATCATTAATTGTTTTAGGTGCGCTTCGTACTTACTTTCGGTTGTGTTCATCACGCCTTGTTTTAATCGCCCTAGGGCGTAAAAGTTTTTTTTCACTGAAACCACAACCATACGCCGTGAATGATTCCAATTGGGAAAAATAAAGCACCTGCGATTAGAAAGCCCCATAGACCATCTGCAAAACAGGTGAATATGTGATTAACCCAAGCGCAAAATGCTGTTACAATGATAGTAAAATAGAAAAACTCACTCATGTTTATCTCCTTTAGAAGGGCAGGTCATCGGCAATATCATCAACCGCTTGCGCTGGTTTTTCACCGCTTTTCTTTGGTGGGAAGTCAAACTGATTCACAATAACTTCGGTTACGTATTTTGTAACTCCGTCATTGTCATTATATTTACGCACGTCAATTTTACCGCTTCCTGATAATCTATCACCCTTGGCGCAATACTCTGCCAATAGTTCACCTGTTTTATCCCATGCAACGCAATTCAAGAACATGGTTTTATCCTTGCCCTCGTTAATTGCAATGCTAAACGATGCAACCTTTTTACCACTTTGTGTGGTGCGCAATTCAATATCCTTTGTGATATTGCCTGCAAAACAAAATACATTCATGCTTATCTCCTATAATAAAATTAAAGTTGTTACAATTAATGTAATTCCAATCACCGCGCCAATTGCAAAATCACGGAAAAGGCTTTGTTTATTGTCATTAGCTGTTTTAACCCGTTTTTTTGTTTCGGTATTTTTTTGGCGTAACTTATAGAACCTTTGCTCAACAGCTTTTTCGGTTCTTCTCATTTGTTCAGATGCTATTACCCATGTATCATCCATAGATAAGCCAGATTTTTGGCACTCATTAACTAAGCTAATTAATTTTTTATTTTGGTAATCAGACCATTTTCTGTTTTTGTAGTTTTTCATGTTACTTTCCTTTCAGTTTGTAGTATCGTCCATTATAGCGTTCAACTGCGCCACCTTCCATCATAACGGTTAAGTTCCGCCAAATGTTTTGTGGGGTGCAGTTCATTAGTTTTGCAATGTCCGAAGTTTTCATCGGGCGTTGCGGTTTCTTCAGGATGTTGTAAATCCTAAATTGTGTTTCGTTAAAATTCATTAAATTAATGCCTCCAATCTTTTTACATCAAGAGGGGATAGATATACCCCGCCCTGATTGTCTTTAATTAAAAGTTCTTTGAGTGTCTTTTTCAAACTTGCCCTGCGTGATTTTCTCTCGCTAACAAATTTTGCAAACATTGTATTATTCGCAAAGCATAGTGTTGAGTTCCTGCCGTTTACCTTTTTCTCTTGGTTTGAACGTGTCACCGCGCCAACGTCACATAGTTTTGTAATCCTTGCGGATATTGTGCCTATAGGTAAATTCAACTGGCTTGATATTTCGCGCCCTGTTATCCCCTGATTACCAGATTGCTCAATCAGATTATAAACGGTAAACAGTTGTGATTCCTCATTCGATAGGTTTGTATACGCCTCTCGGCTGGTTTTGCTATGCGTTTGGTACATCATATCCTCCCTGTGGTAGTTTAATTCCATGCGAATCCGCCAGCACCTGCGTATGGTTTAGCAAATCCGCAAATTCCTCTTTTGTCAAATCAGCACTTGACCGTAAAACATAAACCGCCTCACCGCTTGCCATGTGCTTTTCCATTAGTCCGCATTTTACTTTCAACGCCATTTTCAATGCGCTGGTTTCCATCCCCAATGTCTGCGCGATAATATGAACCCATCCGTGAAAGCAATCATTCTGCGGATTTGAACGGCGTTTGTTATAGGGGCGGATAACCACTTCCCAAAGACCATCAAGCCCGTTAATCGCATCACAAGCGCGTTTTTTAATGTCGTTATTTCTTGTTATAAAATTCACGTCTAAACTCCGCTATTTTTAATTCACAAGCCTCACGGTCACCTGTGTTTGCATACAGATACGCCGCAAGGTTAATCGCTTTTTGCACGTCACCCCAAAATGTCCGCTCACCCCTATTATGCTGTTCGCTGTGGTGCTTATGGCATAATGGTACGGTGTGCGAGTCGTGGGGCTTTAATCCCATTCCGCCGCCACCGCCAATGCGTATATGTGCCGCGCATGAATCGTCACCGCATAAAACGCATGGAAGTGAGGCGATAAAATTAAGGTGCTTTGCGTTTCTAATCATCCAGCCATAAGCAAGTTTTCAGGCTCACTCCCCACTATTTTGTTATATAATTCCATTTTTGATTTGTGAAATTCGCGCAATGCATTATCAAGTTTTTCGATATACGCCTCATCACGTTCCACTTTGATGATTACAGGCTTCATTTTTGGATGGTATGAGTACCAATGACACCATTTACGACCAGTCACGTATAATTGCCCTTGCACTTGTGGCTTGTAACCATTGTCAAATCCAGTTTCTAGGTAATCAATATGCGTATGCGGTGCAGGGCATTTAATTTCAAGTAAACCGTCATCACCGACCAGTCTATCAGGTGAGCATCCTGCGATTCCGTCATCAGTCAAACAAAATCCGACAGGCTCGACCTTAAACCCAATTGCATAGAAAGCATCGTATTCATGCGCCGCCTTTGCCTCAAGTTCCTTGCCTCGCTCCATCCATTCGTTTGACTGCATAACATTACATTGCTCACCCGTAACCATTTCAGCAACCAAACGGCGCATATATGCCGTGGCTTGTGTTGATAGTTTACCCATCGGCGATAGGATTTTATCAAACGATGAGGCTGTGGGGATACCTAACCGCGCCTCATGCCATTCTGGTGTGTTTTGTTCACAATTAATTACCTGCATTGTCGATGGCTTTCTTTGTTTTAACCATTTCGGCTGTCAATTCGTCAACCATTGATTGAGGAACGTCTTGGCGTTTGTTAAACTCCATTACCCTTTCGCGCAATTTAGGATAAGTTTCGGCAGTAGCTTCAAATGCCTGTTTTTTCAGGTCGTCAAACTCTTTTTGAAGTTTATCGCTGATTTTTACTTCTGCACCGTCTGGCAAGTCCTCACCTGCATAAATGTATAATCCTAGCCCGTGGAGTGAAATACACTTCACAAGGCATCGTTGCATAGCTGTGTTAAACGCAAACGCATCAGGGTCGCTTATCGCCTTATTCTTGTAATCCATAACAGGCAACTGCATAGTGCGTGGTTTTCCAAATGCGGTCACGGTGCATGATACCTGATATGTCTTGTTCCCGTATTCTTTTGGCTCGTGAAATTCCCATGTAGCCTCTGGGTCATGTGATAACAATGTATCTAATGCCCATGCCCATGATAAGTATGATAATCCGTTTTTCTTTTCGATTTTATCAGATACGTTTACCGCTCTCATAATCTCGTATGGTGTTTTTGGCTTTTCTTCTTTAGTCATGTTGTATTCCTTTCTTATAACAAAAATATAAACTAATCATAAACGCTGTCAATACATTTTTTAAAATTATTTTATTATTTTTTTATGTTGACAGGCGGATATTTTTCGTTATTATGGTGCAGGGCTAGGCTTGCAACCGAACCACCGTTTTCCTGACGGTCTGCCCCAATTATTTTTCAGGACGCGAACAGGGCGCAACATAGCTAAGGAGGCTATTTATGCATATACACACTATTCAATTGAACATTGAGCGCATTATCGGTGGCACGATTAGCATGGATGCCACAGAGTTTGGCGCGTATATGTCCTTACTTATAGCTTGCTACCAAGGCAAGAACCTACTCCCAAATGATGATAATAGGCTATCGAGAATAGCAAGGTGCTCCCTTAAAACGTGGAAGCGCATACGCCCCATTCTTGAACAAAAGTTTACCATCAACTGCGAAGGATGGACGCACGAAGGAGTATCTCAAGAGCTTTTGAAGTATCAAGAGAAGGCAACCAAAAATAAAGCTAACTCATTGAAAAGATGGGATTCATCTATCCCACTCGCATCAAATTCGCAAAGCGTTCGCAATGCTACCAAAGAACAAGTAACAAAGAACAAAGAACAATATAATATTATTATAGGCGAAAAATCGCCAAAACAAAAAAAACGTGGGCACAGGATTCCCGATGATTGGGCATATTCTAAGGATTTGGAAACTTGGGCAC
>JBDKUM010000115.1:0-3890 GCA_039679715.1 Phycisphaerales bacterium | reverse complement strand
TTTCAGAAACATTCGTTTGTTCGCCGCTCGTCATATCTTTAATGACGACTTCTTTTTTCAAGACGAATTCCTGCCCGACAATAACACACTTTTCCGCCCCAAGCTGCGATGCCTGTTTAAGTTGTTTACCCAATCCGCCGCCTTTATAGCTGAAATCTGCCTTTTTGCCTGCCTGCCGTAATTTTGCTGCGATTCGCACCGTTTCATTCTGCAAACCATCTTCCGCGAAAGCAACAAAGTATTCAATTTTTTGATTTTGATTTATATTTTTGAATAGCCCTTTTTCTTCAAGCACAATGCCCAGCACGCAATCACCCATTCCGCAGCCGGTAGCTGTAATTTTAGGACCGCCGAAATCAGATAGAAGGTTATCATATCTTCCGCCCCCGCAAATCGCGCGAAGCTGCTGGCCTTTATCATAAATCTCGAACACAATGCCCGTATAATATGCAAGCCCGCGAACTATACCGATATCGAACTTGCAATATTCAGAAATGCCCATGATATTGAGATAATTAAAAAGTTTTGTTAATTCTTCTACTGCTTTTTTCGCGTTCTCATCGTTGCCCGCCAGACCTTCCAGTTCAGTCAAAGATTCTGTCGACATAAGCTTTAAAACTTTTTCTCTTTTGTCTGCGTCAGTTATTACTTCCGTAAGCATTTCGACAAACGCTTCCGCAGGCACTTTGCTTTTTTTATCAAGCACAGCATAGACTTTATCAATGATAGCTTCTTCAATCCCGAAATATTCCAGAAGAAAAGCAAGCAGCCTTCTGCTCGAAATTCTTACTACTATATCTCCACTCGTTAGCCCTGCCGACATTAGATAATCAACAGCACACAAAATAATTTCAGCGTCCGCAAGACAGTCTTCAACGCCGATGATGTCGATATTCCACTGGAAAAACTCTCGCAATCTACCTTTTTGGGGTCTTTCCGCCCTGCAAAGCCTCGGAACAGAAAACCACTTTATAGGCCTCGGCAGCGTGTTTATACGCTGATTTACCATCCTCGCAAGTGTAGGTGTGATCTCAGGCCGAATCGCCAGCATTCTCTCGCCTCTATCCTCGAACGCGAACAATTGCGATGCGATTTCATCACCGCTTTTCTGCTGATACATCGCAAGATATTCGAATATCGGCCCGTCAAATTCCGCGAAACCATTTCTAATAGATGCATTTTTCCATCCATCTACGATGAAGTTTCGCTTAGCCATATCTTCTGGATAAAAATCTCTCGTGCCTTTTACCGGTTGTATTTTCATTATATCAAAATCCATCCTATATTGGACGTTCAACGTTCGATGTTCAATGTTTAACGTTCAAAACATTTTAAATATAAATATAAAATTTAAAATATTAAATCTTCTTATACTTTCTCACCTTCGCCAGCCTGTCAATGCTGTTGTTATCGAATTTGACTTTCATGTAATTTTCCATTTGCTTATCGTTCATGAAATACAAGTCGTAATCGTAAGCGTCTTTGCTCAATTCACAGTCGACATTTTTATATCCTCTGCAAATTCTCGGCCTTGTCTCATATATTTTGCATGTATGATCTTTTGCCGAAAGATGCCTGCAATTATTATCGATACTAATATACCACGTTCTGTTTTCAACAAATACCGTCACTCCCTTATGCGTTAAGAACCAGCGAATATCATCATAATCGCCGCGAGTCTTTGGCTTATCGATTGGAAGCGCGACATATCGGCAGCAAAGTCCCGCGCAATCTTTGCATTGTGCTTTCTTATATTTCTTTTTGTTTTTTCTTGTCATTTTTCTTTCACTTTTAACTATATAAACTCTTCATTATATTCATTCACACTCTTGCGTCAACCCTGTACGCTCTACGCTCTTTTTAAAAAACGCGCATGACAAAATTTGCGCGTTTCTTGATTTTCCACTTTTTTGAAACTTAATGAACACTTTTTAAACACTTTTTGACGCTTTATTCATACTTTTTTTCGCCAAAATTCTGCATTTCAATATACATTTTTTTGCACTTGCGCATATTTATGTTCAAACGCTATAAACTGTATTTTCACTATTTTACAAAAAATACTTTTCTTAGCTATCTTCCCATGTTATAATCCGCCCTTTGAAGTAGGAGCTAACCATCCAATGTTAAAATAGGATGGCTCTTATATTGACCGGTGAATTTAAAAATTTCTATAACTCCTTGATTTGGAAAACAGTTATGAGCACGAAAAATCTGCCATTATTGTTATGTCTTTGTTTATTAATTGCGGCAGCAGGATGCGAGGAATGCAATAAATCTCAAGCTCCTCAGCATTTTGAGCAGCTAACTCCTATCGCTCAAGCCCCCGAGCATTTTCAGCAGCTAACTCCTGTCGCTCCCACAGGCAATACCTCTAGCAAAGTTTTTATGTGCGATGCTTGCCCGATTATCAGGCTCGATTCGACAATTCCCGCGCAAGTACAAGCCAAATCAGAGTTTGAGTACACTCTGAAAATAACAAACCTTACCAACGAAATCCTAACCGACGTCATTGTTTCAGATGTCTTATCAAGCAATTTCCAGTCGCTAAGGTCAAATCCCGCTCCAACAATGACGCAGAATAAAATCGCATGGTCATTCCCAAGAATAGGCCCGGGCGAATCAGTTGATATTGTCGGAATTGGTATGGCTTTAGCCGCTGGCGAAGTCCTTGATTATATTGATGTTACATACACATCACCTGCCAAACTTCGTTCCATCGCTTTAGCTCCGAAACTTGTTATTACAAAAAGCGCACCAGCTGAAATTTCCGCCTGTGCTCCAATCCTTTATATCTTCAAAATTGAAAATATTGGCAACGGCACAGCTAAAAATGTAAGATTGTATGATCAGCTTCCAGCGGGACTTACAACACCAGAAGGTGCTTCTATTGTTGATATGCCAATTGGTGACCTGCCAGGCGGAGCAAATCGTACAATTTCACTGACTCTCAAAGCCAATAGAACAGGCAACTATATTAATAACGCTGTCGCGATTGCTGATGGCGAAATCACAGCAGAGTCCGGTGAAGTTTCAACAGTCGTTAAGAAACCAATGTTGACAATCACAACATCTGCTCCCGAAACAGATTACGTGAATATGGAACTCCCATACACTGTAACAGTAACCAACACAGGCGATTGGCCTGCTATAAATACCGTCATCGAGAACATTGTCCCGCAGGGTCTTGCTTTCGTCAGTGCTTCGCAAGGCAGTAACTTCACTGATGGCCGAATCTTATGGAAGCTGGACAGATTAGCTCCTGGCCAATCTGTTACAACCAATGCAACACTTCTGCCAGCCGTTGTTGGAAACATCGACAACACATTCAGAGTATCAGCTGAATGTTGTGATACCGTTTCAGCAACCGCCAGGACAGAAATCAAAGGCGCTCCGGGCATTCTGCTTGAAGTTATTGATACAACAGACCCGATCAAAGTCGGCAATACAACAACATATCGAATTGTTGCGACAAATCAGGGTTCGATTCCTATAACAAATATCAAAATTGTTGCAACATTAGAAACTTCAATGAATTACGTTTCCAGCGTTGGCGCAACAAAGAGCATCTTCAATCAGGATGGCACAGTAACATTTGAGCCTTTAACCTGGCTGGCACCAAGAACACAGGCTATCTGGGAAGTAACAGTAAGAGCCGCAAGCCAAGGCGATGTAAGATTTAAAGCCGAAATGACAGGCGATCAGCTCGTTTCACCGGTAATGGAAACCGAATCTACCCACTTCTTCGAGTAATTGAACATTTAACAAGTAAATTGATAAAAAAAAACCGGCTATTTACCGGGGTTTTTTTATTTTTCTGTCATTGCGAGGCTATCCGCAGACAGCCGTGTTGGAGTCTTCGACGGAAACCCCTGTGGGGGCAATCTCAA
>JBDKUM010000114.1:0-15464 GCA_039679715.1 Phycisphaerales bacterium | reverse complement strand
TTTCGAGCGAAATAAATTCATCGAACCCCAAATTGGGTATAACCGTGTTGCGGCTCCAAAAATCTCTATAATAGGGATGGATCATTATAGTCTTGTAGCCTCGATCGCTTAAAACACTTGCCGCCGTTTGTACTTCTCTTCGGCAGTACAAGCGATATGGAACTATTTGACGTGAAAAGAAAGCGATTGGAATTCCTGTTATGAACTCAAATTCAGCATTAGCGGTTTGGCCGCCAAAGACGGGCGAAAACCATGTTATATGATTTTGTTTTTTTAATTCCTGGAAGCATGGATTAATCGGCTGCGAGTAATTTACATCTGGCAATACTGTTAAATCGAAGAATGATTCAGAAATAAATACGATTATGTTCGGCCGAAAATTCGGATCATTTTGGTTTGCATCGGTTGGTGGTAATTTGGAAACTATTTTTTTGATGGTTTCTTCGCTATAGTTTTCAACATTAATTTTGGGTATAGATGTAACATTGCTTAAAAATGCGACCAAAAAGCCTTTTTGGTGATATTCTTTATTTAGATCAGGAGGAGCAGCAGTTTTAGCAGGTTGAGAAATTTGACCTGTAAATTTAGTTACTAATATGATAAGCAAAGAGAATGTAAAAATCAGTATTCTTTTTCTCGGTTGAACCGGCAGCTTTGGCAGCATTGGTATAACCATTACCGCGGCAAGCAAAAACAGCATCGCTACAAACACTACAGTTAAAACTACAACTCTCGGATCAGCCATCGAATTTGCAGCTTTCAAACCCTCTATAACAATCAAAATATCCCAGGGAAATAGTGGTTTGCTTTGATTGACAGATTTCATGTAGTTGACTAGTGCCAATAATGAAATTGGAACAAAAGTCAAAAGCCAGGCTAAGCCATAATTATTGAAAATTCCATACCATAAGCCAAGCGTAGAAAAAACTATGAGCAGATAAATCAAAACGTAAGAAGATGTGAAAAAATTAAAATATTGATCGAGATTTTGCCACGCGATGGCTTCAGGCAAAATAATGAGAAATAATATAGAAAGGCATAAAAAAGAAATGCACCATTGTTTGTTGGATCTTATTTTTTTAGTTTTATTAAAAAACCAGTTTAATATTGAGGAAGCTTTCATTTAATTGCCTATGATATGAAGATTAATCATTCCTTCTTCTTTACTGCTCCACGCAGTCCTTCCATTTTCAAGAAACCTTTTTTCCAAACAACGAATGCTGAAATTATAATTACCAGCACAAAGATTACACCTGCGTATCGCGTTCTTGATTGGCTGATGATTATTCCTATTAATGCGTACAGTCCTGCCAGAAGATAGCATATTCCCACAGTTTGTTTCAATGAAAAGCCTCTGTCAATTAATTGATCGTAAATATGGCCCCTGTCTGATACAAACAGCGGCCTTTTATTTAGCCACCTTCTTGCAAGTGCCACTGATGTGTCTAAAAGCGGTAATCCAAATACGATGATTGATGCCATCCACCAGCGAGGCGTACGTCTTGCAAAAAGAATCATAATTGCTGCAACCGCAAATCCAAGCAGCATACTGCCCGCATCGCCCATGAATATTTTTGCGGGGGCACGATTGAACGGCAAAAAACCGCAAACGCCGCCAACCAAAGCCAGGCAAATAATGATACGCACAGGGTCGCGAACCTCGCTTGCGCCCCAGGTCGCCAAATGCACTGCCAACAAGAGCATTCCAATAGTGATAATTGCTGTAACTCCCGCACATAATCCATCAAGTCCGTCGATAAGATTCAATGAATTCGTAGCAAATACAACCGTCATAACAACGATTGGAATCCCAACAATCCATTCAACATAATGGGGCACAGATAGTCCCAGAGGATTCAAAAAGGGATTCAGCAATGGTATTATTCCTGTGGCAACTAATGATATTGATGCGATTACTTGACCAATTATTTTATGTGACGGTTTAAGATCATAAACATCGTCGATTAACCCTACAAAACAGGCTATTGCAGCACCAATTAAAATTGCCATCAGCCAGTTAGCAATATGAACATCCGCTTTATATAATATTATTCCTGTAAAAATTCCGCAAGCAAGGCCGGCAAATATGCCCAAGCCCCCAAGGTAAGCTATAGGCTCTTTATGTGTTTTAACAGTGTCATTTGGCCTGTCTACTATGTTATATTTAAGAGCGATTTTTTTGCTAAGCCACGTCCCTATTACTCCCGTAATGAAAGAAATAAGAAGTACCGGCCAAAATTGGTATGTCCAGCTAATTGGCCTTGCAGGCCCGACGAATGAATCGAATATCATTTTAGTTTTCCTGAAATGAAATTAATTATTTTTAATCCACACTTCGCTGTCATATCTAAGCATGACTAAATTGTTTTCGAAGCCCTCGAATTTGATTTTTATTTTTTTCCCGGCGATTTGTGCAAGAATCCATTTTGGGAAATTAGCTCCTGCTTCGATGCTCAAAGGAGCGCCGCCGCCAAAACGAGGGTTAATTTCAATGAATTTAATTTCTTTCTCTTTTGTTAAGATCAATTGAACTGTTATGATTCCCGGGCCTGCCCCAAGTTTCTGTACCAGTTCAGATGTCCTTTTCATAATTTCTGAATTCTTTATAATCTTGCCTTTGCTAACCTCGCCTGCTCGTGTCTCGATACGATTTCTTGGAACAACACAGCGAACTTGCAAGTCGAAATCAACAAAGCAATCACAAGTAAATTCAAGGCCGGGTATGAATTCCTGGACAATGCAATTTGGAATTTTTTTTGCATAGAATTCCAATTCTTTTCTATTTTTTGCTATCGCATTTCCTCTGCTTGCATATCCATCCCATGGTTTTAAAAACAGAGGATATTTAATATTTTTTTTCTTTAAAGATTGCTTTGCTGTGAGAGTTTCCGGCGTTTCAAACCCATTCTTTTTCAGGAATTTATATGTTTGACGTTTATCCTGACAAATGTTTACAATTCCAGGATTTGAAACAAGCACTATACAGCCTGCATCAGAAAACTTTTTTTTATTTTCGGCCAAAATATGCAAATCGAGATCAACAGTCGGGACCAAAAGCTTTACGTTATTCTCTTTTACTATTTTCAAAAGCTGCTTAACATAGTTTTGATGATTTACAGAATTGACTACAAATTTCTTATCGCATAATTGAAGAGCGGAACTCAATTCTGTCCTATCTGCTCCGAAAAACCGGCAATTAAGTTTAAGCTCTTTAGCTGCTTTTCTGAAACTATTTAAAAGCGATACTCTTCTACCTATACACGTAAAGAGGATATTAAAATTCTTGCTTTTTGCCATAGTCTGATTTACCATAAGTTATAGTACCTAAAAAACTTGTGTGATTTTAACTGATTATAGGACTATTGTCCAGAAAATTGAGATTTTGCTCATTATCTAATTATCGGCTGTTTTGGCAGGATTTTTAAGTGATAAAATGTATAGCTTTTGACATGGATGATACCCTTTACGATGAGATAGACTACTACAAAAGCGGTTTTGCCATAATTGCTAATAAAGTAGCCCATGATTTTGAATTAGTCTGCGATGAAGTATTGCGAACTTTGTGGAATGTATTCGACAATGAAGATAATCGCAAAAACACTTTCGGCATTACCGCACAAAAATTAAATCTTAAATTTGATGAGCAATACATAAAAGAACTTGTTTCTGTTTTTAGAAACCATAAACCTGATATAGTCCTGCCTGATGAAAGCAGGCGGATTCTGGAAGCTTTAAAAAAAGAATATCAACTCGGAATAGTCACTGATGGCTGGATACCGGCACAGGAGTACAAAGTAAAAGCGCTGGAGCTTGAGAATTATTTTGATTCTATTATCTACACTGAAAAGCTCGGAAGGCAATATTGGAAGCCTTCACCGCGAGGGTTCGAAATATTATTAGAAAATTTGAAAGCCAATGCCAGACAGACAATCTATATAGCCGATAATCTGGAAAAAGATTTTATTGCCCCTAACAAGATGGGCTTCAGAACAATAAGAATTATTCGGCCCAAGGGCATTCACAGGAACCCTGCCGCTTCAAAAGATGCGCAGCCAATGTTTGAAATTAATTCGTTTACAGAGTTGAAAGAATTGTTAAAAAAGATTAATGCTTTATAAAATATTTAAAAACCTGTTTGATTTGATTGTTTCACTTTTAATGGTAGTTATTTTACTGCCTGTCTTTGTATTATTAATTGTTATTATAAAAATCAGCAGCAAAGGACCGGCTGTTTTCAGCCAAACCCGTGCCGGAAAAAATGGAATTCCTTTTACATTTTATAAATTCCGCACAATGAAAATTGATGTTGACCCATTTGGCCCAAGCCCAAAATCCGGCCAGGATCCACGTTTGACTAAAATAGGAATTTTTTTGAGAAAATATTCGCTTGATGAGCTTCCGCAACTGTTTAACGTCATTAAAGGCGATATGAGCCTTGTAGGCCCAAGGCCATTATACGTTGCCCAAATAGCCGAATGGAATCAGGAACAAAAAAAAAGATTGCTTGTAAAACCAGGAATTACCGGCCTTGCACAAATACGTGGAAGAGGTAAAATAACTATAGAGCAAAAATTACAGTACGATGTAGAGTACGTACAAAATGCTTCTTTTTTGCTCGACATGAAAATCATACTGCAAACAATATTGCAGGTTTTTAAGGGTAAAAGTATTTATGAAAAAAAATATTCAGAAAAGCAGGAAACAAGAGGAAGTCAAAATTAAAAATAGTTTTATCTGGCTGATTTTTATTTTTTGCGCGAATTTATGTTTTGCTCTTGAACCTGAGCAAATATTGATTATTGCGAATTCAGATGTAAATGAATCAGTGAAGATTGCGGAATATTACAGCCAAAAAAGAGCTGTACCCGCGAATAACATCTTGAAAATTCCACTTGGAAACAATCTTCCAGAGTTAATAAGCCGGCAAAATTACGATGAAACTTTAGCACCAGCAATAAGAAAAGAAATCCGTGAAAAGCGAAAATCTTATGAGATTAAATGTCTTTTGTTAGTCTATGGCGTGCCTACAAAAGTCGGCAGTTCAATTCCATCCAGGGAAGAACTTGAGCTTGCAGGCAAATTATCCATTATTCTCAAGCAAAAAGAAAATTATTTAAAAACAGCATACGACACACTTAATCAGCTCGGCAGAAAAGAAATGATTAATTCTGCCAAGTCCGCAGAAAAGTCAATTGATAATATTCTAAAGAATTTGCCTGAAGATATAAAACAGGCTCAAACCAGAATAAAGTACATAGACCAGGCAGATTTAAGGGTAACCCAATATAATGAACTATTAGGGCTTATAAAATCATTTTACGGGCCAATATACGCTTTACAGCAGGCAAAACAAATGCCTCAGAGTACATTTACATTAACATTATCTGAAAAAAATGAGCTATATAAAAAAGATCAGATTTTAAAAACGGCGCAGGAAGAAAAATGGTCTGTTGCCAAAAAATCCCAATCTTCATTCTATCAAGCCCTCGAATCTTTAGGCGGATTAAAGAACGTAATCGCGAACATAAAATCTGATGTGGACAGATGCAATGCAAAAGAAACCTCCGCATCAGTTGATAGCGAATTGACCATGGTTTTATTTGAAAATTATGATTTATATCGCTGGCAGCCGAATGAGTTAAAGGATTCTATTTTACTGCTTCCTTCCGAAACTTTGATGGTTTCCAGAATTGATGGCCCCGGAATCGAAATTGCCAAAGGGCTTATTGATAAAGCGTTATACGCAGAGAAAAATGGTCTTTCAGGCACTGCCTATGTTGATGCAAGAGGAATGAACATCTCAGGCCAATTATCCGAATATTCGTATGGATTTTATGATAAGAATTTGAATTTACTTTATGCGATGTTAAAAAAAAGAATATCGATGCCTGTCGTATTCGAAAATACCTCTAAGCTTTTCGGCCCTGGAAAATGCCCGAACACTGCGTTATATTGCGGCTGGTACAGTGTAAGAAAATATGTTGATGCTTTTGATTTTGTTACCGGTGCGATAGGTTATCATATTGCCAGTTTTGAAGCGCAGGATTTACGAAATCCCGCAAGCTCGAATTGGTGCCCAGCAATGCTGAAAGATGGTATAACTGCGACATTGGGCCCGGTTGATGAACCATACCTTCATTCTTTCCCTCTGCCTGTTGATTTTTTCGCAGAAATTATAGATGGAAAATGTTTGGTTGAAGCTTATTTCCGAACAAACCCTTATAATTCTTGGCAGCTTATTTTAATCGGTGACCCGCTTTACAAAATAAAAATCAAATTAAAATAAAAAAATTCACAAATTTAGGAAATTTTTTAAAAAAGGGGGTTTTCAAAAAGGCCATTTTACTGTACTATAAGCATATCTGATTAAGGGGCAGTGATAGGGCTGTCTGCTTTTTTGGTGGAAACGTATACTAATTGCGATTGAATTTTTCAATCGTGAGAACTTACTACCCTAAAGGGTCTTTTAAAAATGAGGTACCAATGAAGGCAGAAAATTTAGAGAAAATCCGTTTTATAACAAACCTTAAAGATGTTGCCGGCCTTTCGAGCGATGATTACATTGATGCAGTAAAGGTTGCCGAAAAATTTCCATTCATGGCTAATGAGTATTATTTATCGCTCATTAACTGGAATGATCCAAATGATCCAATAAAGCAAATTATAATTCCCGGCACGAAAGAATTGCAAAAATGGGGCAGGCTCGATCCTTCGAATGAGCATAAATTTACCATTATGCCCGGTCTGGAGCATAAATATAATACAACCGCCTTATTGCTTGTAAATAATACGTGTGCAGGTATATGCAGGTATTGTTTCAGAAAAAGAGTTTTCAGGCAATCATCAAAAGATTGCCTGCATGATTTATCAGCCGCATTGAATTATATAGAAAATCATAAAGAAATTACTAATGTTTTACTTACCGGCGGCGATCCGCTTATGCTTCCCACCGAAAGGCTTGAAGAAATAATTTCAAAATTAAGGCAAATCGAGCATGTGCATATTATCCGTATAGGCACTAGAATGCCCGTATACTATCCTTGTAGAATTTCTGAAGATGCTGATTTGCTCAACGTGCTTGAAAAATTCTGCACCGCACGCAAAAAAATTTATATGATGACACATTTCGTTCATCCAAATGAGCTATCCGATATTGCAATTGATACCTGCCACATGATCCAAAAAACAGGAGTACGAATGACAAATCAATTCCCGCTGTTAAGGGGAATTAATGATAATCCTGAAGTACTTTCTGATTTACTGCGGAAGCTTTCTTTCTACGGAATGATTCCCTATTATATCTTCCAGTGCAGACCTGCCAGCGGCAATAAAGCCTTCACTGTGCCTATAGAAGAAGGGTATAACATTATCGAACGTGCGAAATCGAAAGTATCAGGCCTGGCCAAACGCGCCAGATTTGTTATGAGCCATTCAACAGGCAAAATTGAAATCATCGGCAAAAACGCTGAACACACATTTATGAAATACCATCGGGCTGCTAACGACGCTGAAAGTGGAAAATTCATGATTTTAAAAAGCAATCCCCAAGCATGCTGGTTTGATGATTATCAGGAGATTTCAGCCGATTATCCGCTTAATGAGCCTTATCGAACCTACGGCCCCGAATAATCATAATTTGCGTAAATGCTATTAACGCTATTGCTCCAAAAGGTTGTGAAATAGCATAGCTTCCGATTGGTTTATTTGTCAGGTGGGCATATACTATTACAAAAATCAAAGATGCTATCGGCATAGCTACGAACAAACATATAGATTTGAAAGTTTTTGGAACTATTCTTAAAATCAAATTTAAATACTGCCCCCAGGCAAACGTGATCATACAAAATACCACAACATACATGCTGGTTTCCAGTATAGAGTCATACTTTATAATCTTAGCGTGAACTATCGCAGGCAAAAAAACAGGTGCTATCGCGATTAATATCATTGTCAAATGATAGCCCGAAATAAAAGTCGCCAGCAGCAAACCGGCCGAGATACCCATTAAATCCGAAAAAAGGTCAAGTAAATCTGCTGATCGGCCTGCGAAAAATTTTTGGGACAATTCGTCTAAAAAACCATAAAAAAGTACAAACGCCAGCACAAGCAGAGGCCTGAAAGTTTTCCAGCTTGCCTTCATATCGAAGCTGGAAGCCAGCCAAATAAGGATAGTCAATACCATATAAGCGGCAAAATGCATAGTCTTATCGCTCACTCCCATCACCCTTACCCAATCCGGAACAGGTATATGCGTTGCGATAAGAAGACTAAGCCAATAAAACAATAGTATTGATGTAAAAAATTTCTTTTCTCTGGATAATGTCATAATCACGCTCTGGAATTTGTTGTTTTTATATCACATTCGGGTATGATAGACCAGTAAATTCATATTACTTTAGGCGACTGAAAATGGTGAATCCATTTTATGCATATTCATTTTGGAGTTATATGTTAGATTTATTGGCAGGTTAAGGAACAATTACTATGAGAACAATTATTAATTCGATTTCAGTTTTATTTTTAATGTTAGGCTGTTCTTCTGTTTGTTTTTCTCAAAATCCGCCTGCTGCAGATACTGGCGCGCCGGCAGCAATAATAAAATTACCCCAGCCAAAGATTAACGGAGTTGTTTCACTTGAACAGGCTCTTGAAAACCGAAGAAGTATACGTCAATTTACGGATGAAGCTCTGACAATTGATCAAATAGGGCAAATATGCTGGGCTGCGCAGGGAGTTACAGAGCCAAACAGGGAATTCAGAACTGCTCCTTCGCCTGGCGCAATTTATCCTATTCAATTGTATGTTTTCCTTCCCGATGGTTTGTACCTCTATGCCCCCGCAAGGCACGAATTATCTTTGGTTATTGATAAAGATTTAAGGCTTTCTATTTTCAATTCGTCTTTCAATCAAAGGGTCGTCCAGAAAGCACCCTGCACATTTATGCTGGCAGGTGATGTAAAAAAAGTAGAAGCAAAATACCGCAGCAGGGGAGAAAGATTTACATATATTGAAGCCGGACATATCGCTCAAAACATTCAACTCCAGGCAACTGCTTTGGCTCTTGGTTCAGTTCCCATTGGGGTTATCGATACAAAAACAATCGCGCAAATATGCAAACTGCCGATTGGGCAGGAAGTTATATATTTGATTCCGGTCGGCAATCCAACGAAAAAACCGGCTTTGGCGAACATACTCCAGCCCGCACCGGCAGCGCCTGTAATAACTGATTTACGTTCAAAGCATGTCGCGATAATCGTTCCAAATAAATATTTTAACGACACAGATTTTTATGGTGTTCAGCAGGCTTTGACAAAAGAAGGAATACAGCCCGTTATCGCAAGTACAACTATCGGTGAGGTAAAAGGAATACAGGTAATGGGTATTCAAAGAAATATCTTAACTTCTACCGTCCTTTTGCGAGATTTGAAGCTTCAGGATTTTGATGCGTTTGTCTTTGTAGGCGGAGCAGGCTTCGGCGGTAATTTCCTCAACAATGTAGATACTATTAATTTGGTACGTTCTGCAAGTTCGGCAGGAAAGATCATCGCAGGTATTTCCGAATCGCCGGGTATATTCGCCTATGCTGATATTGTCAGGGGCAAAAACGTAACTTCGTCAACCTCCCAGCGAACCAGGTTAGTGCAGGCAGGAGCTAAATGGCAAAGAAATCTGCTTGTGGTTGATGGCAATTTAATTACCGCAGGCGACAGTACAACTTCTGCCGTCGTAGGAAGTCCGAATGTAGGCGATCGTTTCGGAACAGCAGTTATCAATATATTAAAAGGTGAAAAAATAACATATTAGCTGAACTGCAGTAAATATTACTGTCGCAAATGCGCGTAATTACATTATTTATTTATAAAAAGATGATTAATTAAATGCGCGGCCAACCATAAAACAGAGCTTATTATCAGGAGTACTATTGTATATTTTCGGCAGCGTTGTATCGTGTCAGGCTCATCATCGCTGGTGCCCCAGAATTTGAAATCAACGAATCGGGCCAGGATAAGGAATACAATTGTTCCCCAGAAAATGGCGTCATTTAAACTGAAAGCTTTGCCTTTATGATAAGTGACGGCAAGCAGAGTGAAAAAAGCGATTGCGTTTCCGATAAGCGTCCAGAAAACTCTGACAAAAAGGCTGAAGATACTATCATATTTTTCGGTTTGAACTTCCGGTTGTTTGGACATAGTCCGGCTCCTTAAATAAATATATAAGAATTTATTTAAGTGGCGGCCCGACCACCAAACAACCTCCGCAACAGGCGTTGCGAACCCTTCAAAAAAAATTCTATCAATTAATTTTCATATTGTCAAAAGTTTATTTTATACGTAACAATTCGATAAAGGTTTTAAGGTAATTGTTCATAACGCGGTTTTTGCGGATGATCATGCCGGTTGGGCGGACGAATTTTCCATTTGTAAATGGAATAGCTTTAAGTGTGCCGGCAGCGACTTCATTTTGGATAGTGGTTTGAGGCATGATGCTTATCGCGTTATTTATTTCGACAACCCGCTTAATAATTTCAACATTGTCGAATTCCATCGCAGGTTTGACAACAACATTATACTTTATCAAAAGCTGGTCAATCCAATTTCTGGTCGGCAGGTTTCGTGCAAAAGCGATAAACGGATGGTACTGAACCATGTAAATATCTATCGAGTGTTTTTTCGCAAAAGGATGGCCTGCACCGCATACCAGCACCAGCGGTTCGGCGACAAAATCAAAAACCTGAATGTCGGGATGATTCCTGGGTATGGCGACAAATCCGACATCAATTTTGCCCAGCAGCAGACGATTATAAATTTCCACATCGCTGAGGTATTCTATATCAAGGTGAACCTGCGGATGATGCTCAAGAAATTTTTTGATATGACTTTGAAGGCTGTGTATGCCGATGCTGTAAATAGCGGCGGCGGTAATTTTGCTTTTAGACGAATTTTTCAGAAAATTAAGGCCGCTGTGAAAATTTTCATAACGGCTTAAAATGTCTTTGCAGGTATTATAAAATAATTCTCCCGCGGCGGTAAGCCCGAAAGATTTTCGATGACGGTCAATCAAAGCCGTATTGAAAGCCTTCTCGATACTTGAGATTTGCTGCGAAACGGCAGATTGGCTAATCATGTTTTTTTCGGCAGCACCGGAAAAACTTTTCATTTCTGCTAAATCACAAAAAATTTGTAAAGTTTCAATCTGCATTTATGTTCTGCAATATAAAATAAACTTCTGTTCAATCGAATTTGCATAAAGACTTATAGTTTTGCCGAGATTCGATTTTCGAGGATCTATAACTTTAATAACATCCAGCCAGTTCTTTCCATCAGGATAAATATCCAGCAGCGTATTTGGCGAATTCAGGAAGAAATCGGTTCTCAAGATATTATTTTTGCGATAAGGGAGCAAACCAAGATATAAGGTTTCGCTTTCAATTAAGTCATTGAAAAAATGCGTGCCAAGGGAGACATCGGAAGACATATCTTTGTTCAAAATCGCAATTTCAACAAGGACGCTTATGGTATTGATCTCCGGATAAGAAACTGGAACGCCCAGAGAAGGCGTGCTCGTGCCCCATCTGCCCGGGCCGATGAGCATGACTGTTTTTTCCGCTTCGTTTTCGATATGACTGATTCTGCCGACTACGCGGGCAAGTTCGTATCTCTCGGAAATTTTTAACTTCGCGAATTGCTCCGGGGCGATGTATATCAGCCGGTCAATTTCAATGTGTCTTCCGCAGCCGATGACATGGCCCGAAGCATCGATAATGACCTCTTTCAAATCTCCCATTTCGTATGGGCTTGTCAAAGCTCCGCCGCCTTTTTGTTCCAAGGGTCTGCATTGCAGAATATTAATTTTGAATTCATTTTGATTCAGAAAGTTTACTGTAAATTCAACATCAACGGGCGTGCCGTAAACGTCCTGAATAATTTTTAACATTTCGCGTATTTCTTTTGGAAAAGTTGTTTGATTCAAAAGTTTTTCAAAGGTCAAAGACCAACTGAAGATTTCTTTGCGGCCAAGCTGGGCGGCGCGTTTTTCCATTTCCCTGTCTCTGCTTGCGTACATATCGAATAAAACCGGATCGTCCGCTGCTGCCGCGATATCCGAATACTGTTTCGATACGAATTCTCTGGCTTCAAGGTCTATGCAATCAACTTTCTGTTGAGTATATTTTTTTTCGGAATCGATGGTTTGAGGTATTTTGGAAGGCGCGTTTAATGCTACGATTCTAGCGTAATCGTCATCATTTCTGTCGACCGCTCTTGTGCCAAGCCCGAAGACAAGTCTTAGCATGCCTGCTTTTGGATCGATTTCTTCATTCCAGACAAACGGGTTGAAAGAAAGCGAAACTCCGGCAGCCTGCGGATAAAAATATCTGCCGTGAGGTGCGCCCGATACTCTCTGAACTAAGAGACCCATTGGTTCATCTTTTTCGAGCAGCCCCCATTTTGCTCTGTACATAAGAGCGTCTTCGCTCATACTGCTGGCGTAAATTTTCCTCACAGCATCGGTAAATTCATTCAATCTCTGCTGTCTTGTGCCCTGATTAGTGCAGAAGAAACTTTCGTATTTGCCTGCGAACGCATTGCCGTAATTATCTTCCAGTAGCGAACTTGAACGAACGATAATCGGGCTTTGACCGAAATAATCCAGCAAATCGGCAAATTGCTTTTCTATATATTCAGGGAAATCGCCCTGTAATATTCTTTGTCGTCCTTCGGCGGCTCCATCCAGAAAATTGGTGCTTGTTCGTTGTTTCTGACGAATCCACCATATTTTATTTCTTACAAGATACGTATAAAACACATCGGACCCGATGAAAAATGAATCGTGCGGCTCAAGTAAATCTTTAAAGCGTTTGTCGGTCTTTTCAAGAATCGCCCTGGCAAGAAGCATACCAACGCTTTTGCCTCCGATTAGGCCTGTTCCAATCATCCTTTTACGAATTTTAAGAACATCGGGCAAAGTCAGGTATCTGCGCGCAATTTTTAAAATCCTCTCATCGCGTGAAATCGCCATCCGAACAATTTGCTCGAATTTATTATCAACATCCTCTTTTGCGCATTCATAATTTTCGAAATCTTTTAATAAATGCTCTGCATCATGAAACGTTTTAGCCCAGAAGCCGAGTCTTTCGTTTGCGACATCAAGTTCAAGACCTCGAACAGATGAAAGAATATCTGTAATGCTGCCGCTATCGAGCACAGCCAAAAAATCATCGCCTTTCCAAATATGAATTGTGTTCATTGTCGTGGAATATCTTCCATCGACTTTAAGCGGATGCACGTAGGTATTATTTTTATAATTATAAACATTGATTACAACCTGCGCTGTTTCAACAATTGGTCTTGTCGCATGATACGAATGGTAATCACGTAGCAGGGCGAATGCGGTTACAGTTTGAGCGTAATAAAGGTAAGGACAGACCTGCATGAAAAAATTGCCCAGCATTCTATCGTTGCACCATGCAGGGGCCAACTCACTTAGGCAATCAAAAAGATAATAATGGCCTTTGCCAAATTGGTTTATAACTGTATGGACTTTTGAGGTGAATGTTTCGAATCCCTGATTCGGGTCCAGTTCAATTACATTTGCTCCTTCTTCGGCTGTAACAAACGGGGCATGTTTGCCGAAGCGGAAATATACTAATTCCCAGCCGCTGACAAGGGCATTTTTGCAATAAGCTTTAACAAATGGTAAAAAATCTTCGAGATTGTCGACCTGCCAGACAATATTATCGCCGGGCAGAACTTGTTTGATTATCTTATCAAAACCCGGCAAACCGGTACTCAATCGTTCATTTGGCTTCATTTTTCCTTCAAAAACAAGGGTTATTATTGTGAATTAATGCACCATTTATAAGGTGTACTTATACAAGTTATTACCATTTAAAATTGGATTTTGTTTGTTTTAAGCGTAAAATCTGCATTAGATAGCTTTTATAAGCGTAGTATATTTTATATACTAATATTAACATATTTTATGGAAATGGCAAGAAAAAAACCTTATTTTAAGGAGTTGACGAATGTTATCAAAGAAAGTTGTTGAAAGTGTTTATGAGCAGGTGCTCAAGCGTAATCCTGGGGAAATAGAATTCCATCAGGCTGTAAAAGAAGTTCTTGAAAGTCTGGAACCGGTTATTGAAGAAAATCCTCAATATGTAGATACAAAAATTCTTGAAAGAATTGTTGAACCTGAAAGAGTGTTGATGTTCAGGGTTCCATGGATTGATGATGCGGGCAAAATCCAGGTTAACAGAGGTTTCCGCGTTCAGTTCAATAGCGCAATCGGACCATACAAGGGCGGCATTCGTTTCCATCCAAGCGTTTATCTTGGCATTATCAAATTTTTGGGCTTCGAGCAGATTTTCAAAAATTCGCTCACTGGCCTGATGATGGGCGGCGGTAAAGGCGGCAGCGATTTCGATCCAAAAGGAAAGAGCAATAATGAAGTTATGCGTTTCTGCCAGAGCTTCATGACAGAACTTTGCAAATATATCGGCGCTGATACAGACGTACCGGCAGGCGATATCGGTGTTGGCGGACGTGAAGTTGGATATATGTTCGGCCAGTACAAGAGAATTCGCAATGAATTCGTCGGCGTTCTCACAGGCAAAGGCCTTCAGTGGGGCGGCAGCTTAGTTAGAACAGAAGCGACAGGTTACGGCCTTGTTTACATCGTTGACGAACTGATGAAAAATCAGGGCGAAAGCTTTGAAGGTAAAACAGTTGTTGTCAGCGGCAGCGGTAACGTTGCGATTTACGCGACTGAAAAAGTTCAGCAGCTCGGCGGAAAAGTTGTAGCTATGAGCGATTCAAATGGTTTCATCTACGACCCGCAGGGAATTAAGCTCGATACTGTAAAACAGCTTAAAGAAGTCGAAAGAAAGAGAATTAAAGAATACGTTACAATTCATAAGAGTGCAAAATATACAGAAGGCTGCAATGGCATTTGGACTATAAAGTGCGATGTCGCTCTTCCATGTGCGACTCAGAACGAACTTGACGGCAACAGCGCAAAAGCTCTCGTAAAGAACGGCTGCAAAGTCGTAGCTGAAGGCGCAAACATGCCGACTACACCGGAAGGTGCAGATATTTTCCTTGAAAATAAAATCGCATTCCTGCCGGGCAAAGCCGCAAACGCAGGCGGTGTCGCGGTTTCAGGTTTGGAAATGGCACAAAACAGCCAGAGATATGCATGGACATTCGAACGTGCAGATGCTGAATTGAAGAACATTATGGTCAACATCTACAAGAATATCAGCTCTGCTGCTGAAAAGTACGGCCATAAAGGCAATTACATCATGGGCGCAAACATTGCCGGCTTCGTGAAAGTTGCCGATTCAATGCTTGCTCAAGGCGTGATTTAATTGAAATTTCAAATTTGAGATTTCAAATCTTAAAATCAAAGCCCTCGATAATTCGGGGGCTTTTTTATTGCCTAAATTTCATTTTTTTACTAAAATT
>JBDKUM010000113.1:0-2865 GCA_039679715.1 Phycisphaerales bacterium | reverse complement strand
GTATTTATTCTAATCATCAATACCTGGATGTTAGAGTTAACTGATCTAATGGTAGGAGGGCTACATATTCAGGGGTTTTGGACTGCACTAGTTGCCTCTTTGGTAATCATGCTAGTAAATTACCTTGCCAACAGATGTATCTGCTCAAAGCATGAAAGCCTTTGGCAAATCGACCATTTGCCTTCCTAGATGCAATTTAGAACAACGGACAGAGGGAAGGCTTCCTAAATAAGACTCAGAAACTAGTCAGCATCTACATTACCAGGAAAGGATAAAGATCATAATGAGTGCTGGATTTTCTACACAAGGAAATAGTTATTCTGGTACATGGATTTAATAATAGCGAAGCGGATATGTTTCCCCTGAGAGACCGGTTAACCAGATTAGGGTATACAGTGGCGACCACTAATCTTCCCCTCAGTTTTGCATCGCTAGAGGAGAGTTTGTCAGTATTTTCGGACCAAATCCAGCCAATATTATGCCGCCATGACAGCTATACTAAAATCCATTTGGTTGGCTATAGTATGGGGGGGCTGATAGTTCGTGCCTTCCTGGCCAATAATGTAATCGTTAAATTAGGAAGGTGCGTTTTAATTGCTACCCCTAACCGGGGGACCAAACTTGCTGATATGGCAAACAACTTATTCAAGCCACTGGTGCATATCTATAAACCACTTAATGCACTTAAAACTGGGGTTACGGAATACGGTGAACCACTTAATGCACCGCAGCCGGAGATAGGGGTAATTGCAGGTGATGCGAATAAGCATCTGCTGGGTTTCTTTTTAGCTGGTGCAAACGACGGACGAGTAGAAGTAGAGTCTGCACTATACAGTGGGATGGCTGACTTTGCTATTAGATCGTACGGTCATAAAGAAATCCACCACCAACCGGAAACTGCCCAACTCGTGCACGCATTCTTGCACACAGGTAAATTTGTATGAAAGAAAGATTAATTAATTTAGGATTTTCAAAGAGATTTGTTCAAGAAGCATCTCAGTATAAAGGTTAGATTTTAGGATATAAAATATGAGTTGGAGTGTACGATTTAACATGATTATAATGAAAGTTTGTGAGGGGAGAGTATCATCCAAACGACCGAAAATTGAATTACCCATAACATTAATAGAAATAGTCTTCGAACTTGCTGGCATTATGGCAATATTTAGTATGATTCTGATACTTTCCAAGTACTGGCCAAGTCTACCGGAGACAATTCCTACTCATTTTGGATTTTCCGGCAAACCTGACGGATGGGGAGGTAAGGAATCACTTCTCTTTTTGCCGATATTGGGAACGTTTATGTACATATGTATGTGGTTCTTAAGTAAATACCCTCATATTTACAACTATCCGGTCACAATTACCGAAGAGAATGCACCCGTTCAGTATTTGATTGGCAGAAAGATAATAAACTGGACCAGAACATTTGTGGCTATCTTGTTTGGATACCTGGAATGGGCAAGTATCCAAGGAGCACTGGGAAAATCGCCGGGACTTGGCCCCTGGTTTATTCTGGTCGTATTGCTATTTTCCTTTGCGCCCATTATTTATTATATAATGCAGGCACGCCAGGGTAAATAAATACGGTAGTTTGGTGAAATGTGCTAGTGGGCTTACTGGCCTTTTCCCCAGTTGACCTTAATGACAGGGAGAAGGATAACCACCAATGAATAAAAATCTGGAGCGGGAATTGATTGCTATCATCGAGCCTGATGGAAGATATAAGCTGGATTGGCAATACCTTGAGGGTCTGCCCCCAGATGTACAAGCATGGCAAGAAAAAGGTGTCCAAATGCCAAGATATTGTAGCCAAATTTCAGGGTCCCGAATATGTGCCATTCATGATATTATCTATCAAAACTGGCGGAGTAGGCTTAAACCTTACCGCCGCCAATCATGTCATCCACTTTGACCGCTGGTGGAATCCAGCCGTAGAAAGCCAGGCCGCGGATAGAGCCTTTCGGATCAGTCAAATGAAGAATGTGTTGGTGCTAAGCTCACCCTTAAATGTTCATGCCCCGATTGGGCGGTGATGTGCAAACATGTAGCTGCTGTCTTATACGGAATTGGAACGAGGCTGGATGAAGACCCAACCCTATTTTTCACCCTTAGGGCGGTGGATATTCATGATCTCATCAGTAAAGCTATTCAAGGTAAAACCCAGAACATGCTCAGTAAATCCGGGGCTAAAGCCGTCGCATCCTGGATGATGCAGATATAGGGGCCATGTTCGGTCTGGAAGTGGAAGCTATGGTCTCCGATGCCGCCAATAATACGATTAAGAAGCCCAAGAAGAGAGGGAAGCGGACTTAGAAACGTGTCATGCTGAACGATGTGAAGAATCTTAACCCGGGGGGTGGTTCTTATGTACTACGTTTATATATTGACAAATTGGTCCAATCATGTCCTTTGGCGTTACCAATAACCTTGAACGTCGCATGTTGAGCACAGAAATAAGCTCGTTTCACTCAATACGCTTTTTACATACAGACTCAACCGAACAGGCTTCACACGACGGGTTTTTTTTGCAATGCCGTTTAGCATGTTCAACAATTAGAGCATGGAATTCTCCATACAAGTATATGTCATGAGGAATGCCTTCCTCAATCTTTAATCGTAATCCGTCATAAGTATTAGGTAGGTCATAGCCCAGCCGATATAAAATGCGTTTGGTATAAGTATCCACTACAAAAAATGGCTTGTTTAAGGCATACAACAAAATAGAATCAGCAGTTTCGGGTCCCACTCCCTTAACCGACAGGAGCTCGCCGCGCAGAATTTGCCCATCCACCTGCATGACTTGCTGTACATCATACGAATATCTACTAAACCACTCCGTAAGCGTTTTCAGCTTGATTGCTT
>JBDKUM010000112.1:0-6240 GCA_039679715.1 Phycisphaerales bacterium | reverse complement strand
TTCTTATCTTCGCTATCGATGGCACAAGAACGCCGATCAAAAGAGCTATGATGCTCATAACGACCAGTAATTCTATTAACGTGAAGGCTTGCCTTGTTTTTTTGGATAACATTTTTTCCCCTTTGCAAAAAAACAAAGCAATTTTAAAGCATTATCAAATATCGCAAATAGGCAAAACAATTAATAGATGTGAGATTATACCTGTAAGTTTTTTACTTCGCAGATATAAGCTAAAAACTGCTATTGACTAACAACTACAACGTCTGTATCAGCAGCCAGAAAGCCGCGAGTATGCCTCCGGTAAGGCCGACGCTAAGCCAAAATCCCCATGTATCTTCCCAATCCCACTTGCAGAATTCCCAGCTCGATTTCGGAAACAGTTTCGTATGATCGAATCGCGTCGGGTTGGCATAGCTAAGTTCGAGTTCCGCTTTATCCTCCTGCGGGTCAGGTTTAACTTTCGTTTTCATCTTAACATAAAACCGTGCAATATTCTCCTCCAGCCCGATGTTCCTCGTCAGATAACTTACAGGTATCAAAATCAAAAACGGAAGGAAAATATCAACAAGGTATCTTGTCGTAAGCAGGGCCGATGGCGTCATGTTTTTCAGATTTATGCCTATCACCTTTGCAATTACAAGTTCCATATTTATTCTGCCAAGACCCATCATCGGCGAATTGTCATCATCAGGATTGCTCAGTGCGACTTTATCGAAGAAAATACTTTTCGGAGTAATAACAAATTCTTTTTTAATCTTTTCGCCAACTTTGCCTGCTCGTCCTGCCTCAACATCGGTTTCATTTGCAGGTGCTTTTCGCAAAACAGTTAATTCATTCGTTTGCTGTGTGAGCCATTTGGATTCGTTTATTGATTTAAACTTCGGCAGCATCCCCGGCAGTATCGCGAATAAAACCGCGCAAATCAGCACTTGAGCATAAACCGCCTTTAGCGTCAGCCTTCGCCAGAACAGCAGCAGCATCACCGGCGCTCCGAAAATAACATTAAGCGATGGCAGCATTTTCAAAATATCTAAAATACCTCCGCTTGCAATCGCGACATAAACCGAAAGCAGCAAAATAAACGCGATTGAAATCCGCGATACCTTGACATAATGACTTTCGGATTTATTCTGTGCAAAGGGCTTATACAAATGCCGTACAAAAAGCGCGGAAAGATAAATCGAAACGCCCGCGACCGTCGACATATTCGCCGCCAGAATGCCCGCGATCATAATTCCTTTCAGGCCTGTGCCCAGAAGATTATTGCTCATAACGCCCCATGCAGTGTCAGGGTCTGAAATCGAACCGCTGAAAAGTGCATACGCCAGCAGTCCGCAAATTGCCCACATGATCGTCAGTACACGTTTCGTATAAGAGCCGCCGATATTGCCCGTTCGTGCAGTCAGTTCATCTTTCGCAGAGCCGTTGTTCGCCATGTTGCCCTGATGGCCTGTAATACCGATAATGTAATTTGCGACCATGTACGCGATAATAGACCAGAATGTAAATTCATTCAAACCCGAACCGAAAAGATAAAGCATGTTTTCCGGAAGCTTTGTCGAAAAACCTTCCCAGCCCCCAAGTTTAACAATTCCAATCGGTATCATCATGCCTGAAAACACAAGAATCAAAATGCCCTGAATAAACGTATTCCAGACCGTCGCTTTCAGCCCGCCCATCATTACATACGCGCAGACGGTTCCGATATAAAGAACGTAAAAGACCCATGGGTCAGTATAAGATACATACGCGCTGATTTGCTCTTTCTTGTACAAATTCTCAAGCGTTTTATATCTTGCGATCTTGTCCGCCTCTAGCTGTTTGGATTTATAAAGTTTGTCAAGCTGCGTATATTCATTAAACATCGCGACCTGCTGCTTTTCCTCGATTGTCAGTCTCGCTTCCGGTTTGACAGTCATCGCCTGAAACGTCCGCAGCGAAATTTTATTGGCGATTCCGATATTGATCACGCTAAGCCATATTCCCACAACCGCATAAATGCACGCAAGGAATTTGCTTCTGAATCGTTCCTCGAAAAGTTCCGCCATCGTTACCAGCCGCACGCGTCTGAACCATCCGGCCAGGAACCAGTAATAAGGCCCTATAAGGATCGGCGCAAGCAAAAGCCATACTCCGCCGATGCCTTTACTGAACGCCGCCGCCGCCGTATTAACCGCCTGCCCCGCATCGGTTATGGTGCTCATATTCATGAAGAATTGGAAAAGTTTGCCCACGCCTCGGCCCGCAAGGAAGAAATCTTCCTGATTTTTAACTTTGCTTGTACTTCGTTTGCCGATGTATGTCATCAACGCCAGATATGCTAAGATAATTAAAATATCTATGATGTTAAAACCCAAGATATTCATCCTGACTATCCTTTCAGTTTTGCTAAGTCCTTTGAAGCTAACAAACTTCAATGATTAAATCTACTTAAAACCGCGCAAAAAAGAACGCTATATTGCGCAAATAATCGCGTCTGCCATTGACTTTAATGCTAAGAAAAAATAACATTGTAGGGGCAGACCCATGTGTCTGCCCGGGCGAACACGCAGGTTCGCCCCTACAAAAAAGCAGTTAGCGGTTAAAAGCTAAATTAATTTTACAGGAACGTATGATGAAAAATCCAATATTCCTTACCATTATAATTTCCCTCACTTTAATCAATTTAACATTCGCTATTGACCCGCCGCAGAAACTGATGGTTCCGCCTCTGGCATTCGATGATTCCAGTATTACCATTATCTGGGAAAAACCTGAAAATTATGCCGATGTGGTAAGCTATAATGTCTATATCGAAGGCTCGCTGGCTGGCAATACCAAAAACCTGTTCTACGAAGCAAAAGACTTAAACGCCGATACTCCAAATTCATTTACCGTTACCGCTCTCGATGCCAACGGCAGCGAATCCAAGCCGAGCGATAAAATAATCCGCTCGACTTTGCCTCAAATGCAGGTTCTCGATATCACGAAATTTGGTGCCTTGGCCGACGGCAAAACTCTAAATACCAAAGCAATCCAGAAAGCAATCGACTCTTGCCCTAAAGGCGGAAAGGTTTTAATCCCAGCAGGCACATTTCTTAGCGGGGCGTTATTCCTCAAAAGCGATATGACCCTGCAAATCGACGGCACCTTGCAGGGCAGCGATAACCCCGCCGATTATCCCAAAACCACAATCCGCTTCCCGTATTATCAATCGGGCAATAATTACGCTGGCCTGATTAACGCATATACCGATAAATATGGAGAAATAAAAAATGTCCGAATCTGCGGCAGCGGTATAATCAACGGCGGCTCCGATGAAATCGGCTCAATCACAGGCCATAAAAACACAAAGCTGGGCGACAGCCAGGCAGCCGCACCCGGCAGCGAAGACAGCGACCGCGGCGATATGATCACCGTCAAAGGCGTTGACGGCCTGTATATCGCAGGCCTGAAAATGTATAACCCCGCAATGCATACGATTTTCATCAGCTACAGCAAAAACATAACCGTCAGCGGAATAACCGTTGAAACCTACGATATCCACAACGCCGACGGCATCGACCTTGCCACAAGCGATACAGCCTATATTTTCAATTCCACATTCGACGCGGGCGACGACTGCATCAACTTCAACGCGGGCGTTGGCGCACCCGGCGTTAAGGAAAATTTCCCAGACCAGAATATCAGGGTCTTTAACTGCATCGCAAAACGCGGCCATGGCGGCATCGTTTTCGGCAGCTTCACAGCGGCATGGATTCAAAACGTACTTGTCGAAGATTGCCTCTTCGACGGAACCGACAGGGGCATTCGTTTCAAGACAGGCAAAAACCAGGGCGGCGGAGCAAGAAACGTAATTTGCAGAGATATTAAAATCAAAAATATTCTCAAAGAAGCGATTTTCTTCGATAGCTCGTATGCGTGCAGCTACCCAACCGGCGGCGATGGCCAATTCAAAGATATTAAAATTAATAATGTCGTTTGTGAGAATACCAAATCCTACGGCATATATATCAACGGCCTGCCCAATACCCCGCATACGAATATTACGTTGAGTAATATTACAATAGATGGTGCAAATAAAGGCGGTGCGTTTCTAAAGAACTGTAAAAACTGTACGTTTGAAAACGTGATTTTCAAAAACACAAAAATAAATTGGACAATCGATCCCAATTCAACATCAGATTTAGTTTTCAATAATTGCAGTCCAAAGCCGTAATCTCGTCGTTTTCATTTTTTACTGAATTTTAAAATTGCGCATTAGAAAAAGTGCGCGGAAATTTTTTTTAAAAAAAAGTTTGAGATTGCTTCGTCGTTTTTTGTTTTAAAAACCACAAAAAACTTCCTCGCAATGACAAATCCAGAGTTTGTCATAAATTATTCTTATAAAACTGCGCAAGATGGGGCTATATAGGGGGGGACATATAAATTTAAGGTTTAAAAGAGCGCAGGAAAATTTGCGCAAGGGAAAATACCCTTGTAACATTTTCAAAATGCTACATAGTATTTTAAAATGCTATCAATAAATTCAATTTGCTACGCAAATTTAGGGGATAGGGTACAGGGGATAGGGGATAGTTGCGCGAATTTAAAAACAGGTGGGAAAAAGTGTGAAAAAAGCAAGAAAAAGTATTGAAAAAGTATTTTTTGGGGGTGAAAAATGAAAAAATGAAGCAATACGGAAATCGTTTATTGCGCGAATTTGACGGTAGCCACCAAGGCACTAAGACACAAAGATTTTTTTAATCGCAGATGACACTGATTAACGCTGATTTACTTTTCACCACGAAGAAACGAAGAATTTGCTTTAAGGCGTGTTCTTTGAACACTATAAAAATTAAAACACAATCTTTCCAAAAGTAAACTCTTTCCAAGATTGTCTTTTTAATTTTTTGTCCTTAAGAGGACTTTTCCTTAAAGCAAAACATGGATACAAGGGAGAGGGGAAAGCGTTCAGCGTTTAGCGTACAGTGTTGCGGATAGCGTTTAACATACAGTGGGGACGTAGGATGGTCATTTCGACTGGAGCCTATGAAATAGGCGGAACGGAGAAACCTTTTAAAAAGGTTTTCGAAAAAACCAAAATCCGTCAATAATCTTGATAAATTTATGTTGGATAATTTAGAGATGCTTTATTTGGGAAGAAGATTGTTGATTGATTGTATCACAATTTTTTTCATTTCATCTGGCATTTGTTTTATTGAAGCTAATATCTGATCTTCTGTTTGCTTTTCGCTAGATTCTCCGTTCCTATCTTCTTGAAATTGATATAGTCTTTTAATTGGATTGTCGAAAATGTCTTGCAAAAGATTTTTGACGAAATCGCAATCAATATCTTTATTTTCTCTCATTTTACCTAGTAACCTTCTATATGGTTCTAAACTATAACTTATAGCCATATTCTTCCTCTGCGTGCCGTTCTTTCTTGTATTGAGAACCAGCAAAATAAATTAACCAACCTAATGGTATAATCATACCTGTTCGAATTACAAATGCTTTATCTAAAGATACTCCATTATTTGTATCTATCGATTTAGCTAATATGAAGACTGATATTGCTAAACCTATAGCGCTCGCAAAAACAAAGCCGGCCCAGATAAAACGCGTTATGCTAAGAAATCTTTGTCTTTTGTTAAAAGCTCCAAATAAACCGGCAGTAACAGCTTTTCTCAAAGTTTCGTCAATTTCTTTTCCATATTCTTGATTCGTCTCAATGATTTTTTTGGTTTGTCTTGAAAAATCTTCGATTTCTTTTGTATAATTATTGGTTAATTCATTAAAATTAGCATCGGTTGTCTTTTTTATCTGCAGCAATTCTTCTTTACTTTTCTCGATGTTTTTATAAAAATCATCTACTGCTAATTTTCTTTGCTCAATGTGTGTTACACTGTTAATGGCTTCCTGTTTTTTTGTGATTACATCTGCCAAAGACTGGTTTAAAGAATTAAGATTTCCTTGCATTGTAGCGGTTATAGTTTGTGCGTTTTTAAATTCATTATCTATTGATGTTTTTATAGATTGGCCATTTTTTAATGTTGTTTGAATAGCACCAAGAATTGGCTGGCAGTCATCAAATATTTTTTTTATGTTTGTTTGATGTTCAGTAGCATAATTATTTATCTGGGAAATTTCTTTTATTAATTTATTACCCTCATTGACATTCCCTAAAATGACTTGGCGACTGCTTTCTATATTTTCTTTAAAGGATTGCGTGTCTTTATCTGCTGTATTTGAAAGAATATTCAATTTTGCGGTAAATTC
>JBDKUM010000111.1:0-3946 GCA_039679715.1 Phycisphaerales bacterium | reverse complement strand
TTTGAGTATCGTTTCCAACTCGGAAGAATCTTGAGCGACCTGTGCCCGGAAATCTGTTATCTGCTGCTCGATTTTGGAGATGCTTTGCTCCTGACTATTTTTCCGAACCTGCGTTTCTTCGATAGTCTTTTTAAGGAAATCAATTTTCTGGTGCAGCTGGTCTATGCGAGCGGTAATACTTACCAGGCTATTGTCGCAGCGGTTGATCTCATTTTCTTTTTCTACAATTTGAGCGGCCAGAGTGCTTAATTTTGCGTCATTGTGCGAAACCTGGGCGGCGATCTGCGCAAGTTGAGTTTGAAGCTGATCGTTTTGGCCATTTTTTTCCTGGGTTTCGGTAATTATTTGATGAAATTGAGCGAGAGAGAAGGAGACCTTCAGCTCTTTGAGCCTTTGAGTATACTGGAGATAATTGCGGGCTTTGCCGGCCTGAAGTTTTACGCTGCGAAGCTGTTTTTGGACTTCGCCAACGATATCGGCTAATCGCAGAAGGTTCTGCTCTGTATTTTCGAGGCGGCGAAGAGCTTCTTTTTTCTGGGCTTTGTATTTGCTGACGCCGGCGGCTTCTTCGAAGATGGAACGGCGGTCTTGTTTGGAACTGGTGAGGATTTGGGCGATTTGTCCCTGTTCAATGATTGAATAGGCTTTTACGCCAACGCCTGTGTCCATGAACATTTCTTTGATGTCTTTGAGGCGCGATACCTTATTATTGACGAGGTATTCGCTTTCGCCGGAGCGGTAGAGGCGGCGGGTTATGACGAGTTCGTCGGCTTCGAGACCGAGGCCGGCAGCCTGGGAGAACTGAAGGCTAACTTCAGCTCTCCCCATGGGTTTACGTGAAGCTGAACCGCTGAAAATGACGTCGGTCATCTGGCCGGAACGAAGGCTTTTTGTGCTCTGTTCGCCGAGAACCCATTTGAGGGCGTCAACTACGTTACTTTTTCCGCAACCGTTAGGGCCTACGATGGCCGTAATCTGTCTATCAAAATTAAATTCAGTTCTGTCGGCAAAACTTTTGAAGCCGTCCAGAGTTATTTTTTCAAGTCTCAATCCAAGTCTCCGTACATAAATGAAAATCGATAATCAATAATCGATAATCGATTTAATCCAATTTGTTTTGTAACATCTTGTTGTTAAAGAACTTATAGTTTAAATTAAAAAACTGTTAAAAACCAATAACTCATTATATTATCGGTCTTTAGGACGATAATTCTTTATTCAAGTAATACTAATACCAAATATTTTTAAAGATAAAAGTTAAAAGTGAAAAAATAGGTGATTTAAAGAAGGAGAATATACTATATGTAGTGGAAGGAGGGATTTAATTAGCTATTATAGTATGATCTTTTTTTAAGAAAAGTCACAAGTATGATGATTGTTAATAGAAACCAGAACACAGAAGACAGAACATGGAATAAAATTGTTTTGATTGAGTTTGAGAAACGAAAGATTATAATTTAGCATAATGACCCAAATAATAGAGCAAAATAAAAATGAACTGGCGGAAATTTGCCGAAGATTCTGCGTCAGCAGGCTGGATGTTTTTGGTTCAGCGGCTTGCGGCGACTTTGACGAGCAAACCAGCGATATCGATTTGCTTGTGGAATTCGATTCTTCTGTAAATCAAAACAGATTTGATAATTTTTTCGCTTTGCAGGAGGAACTGCAAAAGCTTTTTAACAGGTCGGTTGATTTGGTTGAACCCGGGGGATTGGAAAATCCTTATTTTATCGAATCGATAAACCAGACGAGGAAGAAAATTTATGCCTCTTCATAATCCGCGAAAATATCTGTACGATATTGTAAGCTGCTGCGAATTTGTACTTGAAGCAGCCAAAGGAAAAACCGTAGAGGATTATAAAAAAGACAGGCTTTTCCGTTCCGCTCTTGAAAGGGAACTTCAAATTATTGGCGAAGCGATGATGCAGCTTGATAATGTAAGTCCACAAATAGCTGAACAAATTTCCGAGCATCGCAGCATTATAGGATTCAGACACGTGCTTGTGCACGGATATTCAAATCTCGACCCAAATACTGTTTGGAATGTTGTTGAGACAAAAATCGGCATTCTTCTTGAACAAACAAAAAAGTTGCTTAGGGAATTATAGTAACCACATTGTCACAATTAAAATGACAGATTAAAATGCAAAAGAAATCAACATTTTTGAGAGATTCGACTATTGAAGATAAATTAAAGTCGGGTGATATCGTGGTTGTTCCAGCTCTTTCGGCTCGCAATGCTTCTTTTCTGGCGGGTTTGATTGCAGGGGGTTTTTGCGGCTGGATGGGAAAACATAATTTTTTAACGGCTATCGAACTTGCAATATCCGGGGCTATTGTAGGGTTTATCGCCGGTATGGTGATCGGGAAAATTTTGTTCTTTCGCGAACCCGGAAAAGTTATGGTTGTAAAAAAAGGTCCGAAGTCTATTATAACTTTAATCAAAGGTAATGTGATTGGGTGTTTAATCACGGGAATTTCAGTATTTAATATTGCATTTTTCTTTATGGAAGTTAACGCGAGTATAATACTTTTATCAATATTCATCTCTTTTGTGATTGGCATAATAATGGCAGTTTTAGGTTCATTGCTTTAAATTTTTATTGTTGATGCAAGAGTTTTTAAGGCGATGATTGGCGGAACTTTAAAAGTTTCACAATGTTGAAAGTTTTTCTTCAAAATTGAATTAAGGAATCGCCAACGGCGATGTTGTCTTAAAAAGATTTCTCGACTACGCTTCGCTTCGCTCGAAATTACAAAAATCCGCCAAAAAGGAGGAAAATTTTTGGTAAAACAAGGCGCAAGGAATTTCGTAATAAAACCTTGATTATGGGGTAGTTAAAGAGTATTCTTAACCGACGTTTTTTTGAAAAGGATTGCAGGAAAAGATATGAAAAATGATTTAATAAAACTGGCAAGAAAGCATGGAACGCCATTGTTTATTCTGGATCATGACAAAATCCGGGAAAATTTCAGGACATTCAAGAAAAATCTGCCGACGGTTCAGGCGTACTACGCGGTGAAGGCAAATTCCAACCAGGAAATTATCAAAACGCTCTTTGGCGAAGGCGCGAGTTTTGATGTGGCTTCATATAATGAATTTATGCAAATTCAAGAACAACTCGAAAGCTTCCGGAAAAAAGATAAGGATTTCTTCGTCTGGGATAAAATAATATTTTCCAATACTATCAAAGATAAAGATACACTGCGGAAAATAAAAAAATACAAGCCGTTGATGACTTATGATAATGCGGATGAGATTAAGAAAATAAAAAAATATTGTCCGACGGCGGGGCTTGTGCTGCGGCTGAAAGTGCCGGATACGGGTTCGCAGGTTGAGATGAGCTCGAAATTCGGAGCGGAACCTTGTGATGCGATGTCGCTTATTGACGCGGCGTTCGATTGCGGGCTTAAAGTTGAGGGTTTGAGTTTTCATGTCGGAAGTCAGTGCACGAATTTCGATAATTACACCAACGCGCTGGGTATTACGTCTGAAATTTTCAACGCATGCAGAAAAAAAGGTTATGAAACAAAGATAGTGGATATCGGCGGAGGTTTTCCGGTTCCCTACGATTCAATGTCGCCAAAATTTGAGCAGCTTGCACAAGTAATAGACGCCGAAACGAAAAGGCTCTTCCCTGTCGATGTCGAACTTATCGCAGAGCCGGGGCGGTTTATGGTGGCTACCGCAGCGGTGCTGGTTTCAGAAATTATCGGCAAGGCGCGACGCGACGGCAAACTATTTTATCATATCAATGACGGCGTTTATCATACGTTTTCGGGAATTGTTTATGATCACTGGATTCCTAATTTCAGTGCGTTTAAACGAGGTAAAACGGAAGTTTGCGCGGTTGTAGGGCCGACCTGCGACAGTTTCGATAATATTTCGGTATCGGACCAACTGCCGGGGAATCTCTATATCGGTGATTTATTTTTGACGGAAAAT
>JBDKUM010000110.1:0-20943 GCA_039679715.1 Phycisphaerales bacterium | reverse complement strand
GCCCGGTAGACCATCAGCACGTTTCAGATGTATCGACAGGAGCTGCATGTATAACAGCAGGCATCTTCGCCAAAGCCTATACGATTTTATCAGCAGTTCCCGGGTACGAATCTTATGCGAATGATCTGCTGGCAAGAGCAATAATGTCGTGGAATTGGATTGTGGCGCATCCAACGAATTATAATCCAAAGTCTCCCGGAATTACCCCTGACGGCGAATGGTCTTACCGCATTAATGATGACACTTCTTTCAGGTCTTTCGCGGCAATTGAACTTTATATAGCAACAGGCACAAGCACATACCGAACATTTTTTGAAAGCGCATTTAACGCAACTGGAAATCCTGCAACAGCATTTCCAGGTATCTTCGATGCCGGATGGGGATCTTCATTCGGTGCTTCCGGTACTTCGGGTCACTTTGAATATGTAGCTCCTGTTAACGGAATAAATGGAATAACACCGGGCTATTTTGATTATGTGAATACGACACGGCCCGTAACAGAATCCATAAGAACCGCAATTAGAAATGGTTTCATTACATCTGCCAATCAGCTTGTATACAGGTCTCAGGGCCCTTCAGGCACATACATGCTGCCAATGCATATGGGCAATGATTTATATTGGGGTTCGAGCGGTTTGTTTTGCGCAAATGCTTATCTTCTGATTCAAGCTCATAAGTGGACAGGCACCGAATCATATCGCGAAGCGGCTGCTGACGCTCTGCATTGGGTTTGCGGAAGAAATACCGTGAACAGAAATTTCATTACGGGAAATTATGGCGACTATCTGCACGGCACAGACCATTATTCATTTTATATGTTCGACCATTTGAATCCTGTGCCGGGTTATCTGTGCGGCAATGTTAATATGCTTTCAGGATATGTTCTGCAATATTATATTAAATATCCATGGAAGTATTATCTGAATATTCAGACCGCTGATTTCCTCGAACCTTGTCTGCCATGGCAGGCAAATCTTTGTTATCTGCTTGGATACTTTGCTAATGATTTGAAATTGCCGCAAGTTATAGATACTAATTACCTGCGGGAATTCTCAAACGCATGGCTTGCAACGCCGGCGGATGAAAATTGGAATCCGAATTGCAATTTGGTCAGCAGTGATGAAATTATAAACTTCTTGGATTTCGCGGAACTCGCGAAAACATGGATGGAAAACTAATTTAATTCGGGGATTGAGATTGCTTCTCTGCGTCCCTGAAAGGGACTACGCTCGCAATGACAATTACCAGTTGTCGAGTTCGAAATTGCCAAGAGTGCCGTTTAAAGTTTGGTCGAGTTCAATCAAAGCATAGAGCAAAATTCCAACGCCATCGGTTGATTCGTAATACGGTTTGGCGGGATGGCCTTTGAACATACCATTGGCATACAATTTATCAATCGCTTCATCGGCGAATTTTTTTGCTGATGCTAAATATTCCTGGCGGCGAGTCAGGACATACATATCGATGAAAAATGAAATTGCCCTTCCATATTTATCAGCATAGGTGCCGGAGTTTCCGAAGGTTCGTGAATAATCGCTGTACCATGAGATGCCGCACTGGTTCCAATTTGTGGGCGTTTTTTGGATGAGTTTGGCAAAGCACTGGGCTGGAAAAAGCATATTTGGATCGTTTGAAAGACCATAAGCGAAAGCATAGCATTGTGCGGTTTCGAGGGGAAATTCGCTGCCGAGAATGTAAGGCTCCCATAAATCAAGATAGCCTCGCGGTTCGTATTGAGCATACTGCTGATTGTTGCCGAATTCTTCGGGTTTATCGGATGCGGGCAGACGCGGGCCGGGGATTGGAACGCCGTTAATCTTTATCGCACCATAAAAATTCCCTGTGTTTTTATCGAAGCCGAATTTTTTATATGCGGTTAAATACGCAATCGCCTGCTGCCTGAACATATCATCTTTTGTTAAAACATACGTGCGCAGCAAGCTGTGGCAATATGGGCCTGTGATGTCTGTCGCGAACGTTGTGCCGTCGAACCTTTGCGTGCCTGCGGTCGGGCATTCTGGAATCATGTTCGTATTTTTATCTCTCAACAGCCAGAAATAATTTGCAAGAAGTTTCGAGCGTTCGAGCCAGACTTTATCGTTTGTTTTTGTGTATAGAAACGCGAACGCTTCTATCATGCTTCCTGCGGTGAAAGGAAAATCGCAGCCTCGAAGGGCGTCATCGTGGCGGTTTGTTTCGCCGGTTTGTTTATCGATTACGTGCCATTGCCAGATTGCCTGGATTTCTTTTTTTACGGCTTTTGCGTTTATGCTCCAGAGAATTTGCCATTGGATTTGTGTGCCGCCGTGTATTTCGTGCCAATTTAATAAATGGCCGGTCATCTGGTCTGTGAATACATCGTAATGCCTGTGGCCGCCCCACCAGATGAGACCTTTCTGGTCGGTGAGATTTTTTAGATAATAGCTGATATATTTTTTTGCCTGGTCTGCGTAAATTTTATTTTTTGTAATGCGCGACATCGCGAACATTGAATTAATCAAGGGCTGGTCGGTGAAAAGATTTGCGCCGGCAGGATTTCTTCTTTCACGCCTGATTACACGCCAATTTTCATCGAGGGCCAAAGGATTTTGCGGACAGGTTAGGGAATTGATATCTAAGATACTTACGAAAATGGGAGATTTTTTTTCGCCATAATTATCACGGCCGTGTTTGATAAGATTGTCAAGGCAGGTTTGGGCGGAATTTAAATAGATATCATTTTTTTTTAAATTGTTAAGCAGTGTGGTTGTTTCTCCAGGATATTCGGGAGAAAAGCCAGTTGAAATCAGAGGAGATTGAACAATCAGAATAAAAAATAATACAAACGGTTTTATTTTAGCATTCATTTCGTTCCCGCATTAGAACATTATTGTAACGGCGGTTCCAAGATTTGATACAAACGTATCGTCGCCATCGGTTACAATAAATGTACCAGATGATGGGAGAATTGCAATATCAAGAATTTTGTTTCTTATGCGAATATTGGAAAGTTCGAGCTGGTTTGCAAAATCGAGGCTGTGGGGATTGATAATTATCCTATCGCTTTGGACGTTTACGCCGAAAACGCCGAAGATGATGCATTGCGAAGCAGTAAGGCCTGCGATAACATTAGCGCGACCATCGGTTCGATAGTAACGCTGGTCGGCGTAAATCGCCTGGGGATAATAGGGGAAAGTCTTACCCCACCATAGGATTTTTCCCAGTATTTCCTGAGCTTGCGAATTGTAACCTGCAAAATAAAGGTCTTCGATAATCTGCGGCGCGTCGCCGGCGTAAACTCCGGGGCCGCCCCAATCGACATCAGTGGTATCATAGCCGGAGTCGGTTTTGCTCAAACTATGTATGCCGTATTTTGATAGAAATTCAGTTGAGTTCAAATGCGAGATGAGACCCGATGCCTGCAAAGATGTTGGAACACCGGTTCGCAGAAGGTCGAAAATTTGCAGCGAATATGCGGTAGTACTTATGTTATATGCGTTGTGAGCGTTGAACCAGTTTTTTGAGCTGCTCCAAAGTGAATTACGAATGACGGTCTTTAATGCGGCTGATCTTTCGTTTAAATCCGCGGGAGCAGTTATACCTGCAAGAGTATATAATTTCGCAAGCTGTTCATAGATAAGGCAGCGTTCGGCATTTGGACTGGGGACATAATATTGGTATGCGGTTGTTTTTTTGAGCTCGAGAAGATTGGAATTCAAACCGTAATTTGCAAGGACAGGATCGCTTTCCAAATCTTCGCCATAAAGGCAAACGGCGGAAACGGCATCGAGTATTGTTGAGCCGTTGAAGGATTGTGTGAGAAATGTTGTGTCGCCGGTTAGCATTACATAACTATATAAAAGGCTTGAGAGTGAATATTTATTATATGAATAGTTCGGGCCGGTGGCGGAGCCGTTGAGCGGTGTGATCGCGTAATGGTTGAGTAAATCGCCATTGAGGAAAAGGAGTAGAAAGCTTTTCATCGCGTTTGGGTCGATCATCGCAAGGCAATTTCCGATGTAAGAAGTGCCCCAAATATAATTACAGACTGCCCCGCCATCGATGCCTGATTCTGAATACCACGGATTCGTGCAAAAAGACGGAGATGTCCATTTGCACGTAAGAAGAGTGAACAGGCCGCGGTCGTAAAATATTTTTAAATCGGAATTATCGGTTTGAAGTTTTGGCGATCTTTGAGTTAGCTGATTTATTTCATCGTACCAGTGCTGGCGCGTATCGGCAATGTATGATTGCGGATTGGATAAAATCGCATCGGCTGATGTTTCAACTTCTGAAAGCTCGCCGAAAGATGTGATAATATAAATTATGCGGGTTTGTTCAGGATTCAATGCGACATCGGCGGACATTGCAGAGCCGTTCCGTGTCCAGGATGAAATATTCGGTGCGACGCAAATTGCCAATCCATTATTATCCATGATCAATTTATTATTTTGAACATAAACAGACGGTGAGCCGGAACTGGCGGGCGGTGTCCAGCCCCAATCGGTCGATACAGTAGATGAGATTGAGCCGGAGGGCAGAAATTGACATGGAATCGAAATTGAATTTTCAGTTGCGTTCGTAAATTTAACGGCATAGATAATTGCATTGGCATCTGAAAGAGGAACAAGGGTCGATTCGATTTTGACATTGTTTATTTCGCCGAAGTCTGCATAAAATTCCGATGGGTACCAGATATAATTTACGGGCGAAGCGGAAGCATTGAATGGTTTGAACTCTGCGGCGAATGTGCTTGCGCAGTAAGGCGGCGAATAGATTTTTTGAAAGCCCGCTTTTGTGAGCATGGGGTTTACAGCAGTTCGGCCTGAAAAAGCAAAAAGATGTTTTTCAAGCATTACGTTTTCACTCATTGGCATAGCGAAATAGCGAAGCTCTTCAATTGCATTATTAAATTGGGTAAAAGCATCAGGCAGCCATGAATCGGCGAAAGCCGCTAAATCCAGAAAATTCACAATACCGTCATTATTAATATCTGCGGCGAACTTTGGATTGTTCTGATCCTGCACCGGCCCGAGCAGAAGTGAAGCACGCTGGATTAAATATGACGGACTTTTTGCGTCATTGTGCAGGATTACTTCGTCGATTTTGCCATCGAATAAATAATCATTATTGCGGAGACTTCCGCCGATGGTGAGCGATTCGGCAGTATTATTTAATGTGCCGTTGTATGTGAAACTGCCCTTAGCGACGCCGTTAAGATAAATCGTAACATATGAGCCGTTGCCGACAGCGGCGATATGATACCACTGGCCGACAGTAATCGCGGCGGGATAATTATTCAATGATGTACCATTTGATTGAGTTATGTGCAAGCCTGCGTTTGCGTAATTGAGTGCCAGATGGTATGAGGTTGTATTGTTCCATTTTAAAATCACGCGCGACCATTGATTGCTTAAAGATTCGGGATAGATGAACGCTTCGATCGTGAATTGGCCTGCTAAATCCAAATCCGCGGAATCGGCGGCATAAACGAAAGCGGCGGAGCCGGTTGAACTTCCGGTTTGAAGGGCCGAGCCGAGAACGCCCGTTGTATAAACAGCGGAACCGGTATTGGCAGAGAGATTGTCGGCAGTTGAGCCTGCGGGGGCTGAATCGAGAAGATTTCCGTCAAAATGATATTGCGCGACAATCGCGGAGAATGCCAGAGCGGGCATAAACAGAATCAATAATATTATTTTTTTTGCCATATTAATTCTCTGACAAGAGCCATTGAATGGACATTATTTCAAAATCATCGAATGTGATTCTGCAATCGCCGTCGACATCTTCATTTTGCATAGCACCGCAAGTATATAAAGCTCGCGAATAAATATATGCGGGTGTTTTTACTTCGTTAAAGATTCGAATTTCATCAATCAGACCATAATACGGATTACTGCCCGCATTTGCGCCGATGGATAATGGCGAAGCTGAATTCAGGATTGTGCCGTTATAAGGTATCGTTGCTGCTGCCCTGCCATTCAGAAAGACCATAACAATACCGCCATTAGCGATTGCGGCGATGTGCTGCCAGCGGTTTAAAACAAGAGGAATTGGGCTGCTTGCGATTATTGTATTATCAGATTGCGTGTGATAAAAAATCAGATTGCTGTCTGCAATTACAAACGCATAGGAATTTTTAGAAATTATGTATTGTGTGCCATCGAACGAATAAGGCTTGATGAATGCTTCAATCGTATATTGCGCAGGCAAATCCAAATCGGCGGAATCGGATGCGGTTAAATTATTTGAACTGCAATACAATGATTGGCCCGCAAAACTTACATCATAAACACAGGAAGAGGAAGTCAATGTATCTGCTGCCTGACCGTCGGAGCCGGTATCAATTAATCCGCCGTCGAATTTATATTCGGCGACAAGCCCACCGCCAAAAGCGATTGAAGCTGTAACCAACAAAAAAAAGACAGTCAGAATTCTCATGAGATTTACCAATTATCTCTATCGAATCCGTCGATCTTTCCTTTCAAAGCCTGGTCCAATTCCACAAGCGCATATAACAGATTACCAACACCGTCAACCGATTCATAATACGGTTTTGCAGGATGGCCTTTGAAGAAGCCATTTGTGTATAACTTCGCAATTGCTTCATCCGCGAATTTTTTCGCGGTCTGCAAATATTCTTTCTCACCGGTCAATACGTTCATATCAATGAAGAAAGAAATCGTGCGGCCGTATTTATCAGCATAAGTCCCCTTTGAGCCGAAATTCTTTTTATATTCATTGTACCATGTAACATCAGTTTCGTTTGTGTCGGTTGGTGTTTTTTCAATCCACGCGGCGAAACGTTTGGCGGCAATCAGCATATCAGGATTTTTTGAAAGCTCATACGCTTTGGCATACGATTGCGCGGTTTCAATGGGATATTGATAGCCGAGCACATACGGTTCCCACAAATCGAGATAGCCGCGAGGTTCAGACTCTTCGTAGCCGCCGATGACGCGCGGGCCGGGGATGTATGAGCCGTCCATTTTTAACGCACCCCAGAATTTTCCGGTCTTTGCGTCGAAGGCATACTTATTATATGCGGTTAGATAAGTGATTGCCTGCTCCTTGAACATTTCTTCTTTTGTAAGCAGATATGTCCGCAGCATGGCATGGCAATATGGGCCTGTGGTATTTGTAAGAAATGTGCTGCCGTCGAATCTGTCGCGGCCTGCATTGGGACGTTCAGGAATTAAGTTTGTGTTCTGGTCGCGAAGATTCCAATAATAATTGGCAACGAGTTTTGCGCGGCTCAACCAATTCGGGTCTTTGGTTTGTGTGTACATAAACGCAAAGCCTTCGATAATGTTGCCGGCGGTTAGTGTGAAATCGCAGCCGCGGCAGCCATCGTCGTGCCTGTTAATCTCTCCTTTATTTTTATCAAACACCTGCCATTGCCAGGTCGCCTCGATTTCGTTTTTAACGGCCTGCGAATTTATATTCCATAATTGCGGCCAAAGAACGTTAATGTTGGCCTGGACTTCGTGCCAGTTTGCTTCGTGGCCGGTCATTTTATCTTCATAGACATCGTAATGCCTGTGCCAGCCCCACCAGATGAAGCCTTTTTTGTCGACGAGATTTTTTAGATAATATTCGATGCAGCTATTCGCTTCGGCTGCATATTTTTTATCGCCTGTAATGGCTGAAACAGCGTACATCGTATTTAACAATGGCTGGTCTTCGAGCAGATTAGCGCCTGCAGGGTTTCTGCGTTCGCGCCTGATGACACGCCATTTTTCTTCAAGCTCAAGAGGATTTTGCGGACATGTGCGCGAGTTGACATCGAGAATACTTACGAAAATCGGGGATTTAACCGGGCCGTAACTGTCGCGGCCGAATTGAATCATGTTATCGAGACAGGTTTTTACAGGCGACAAATATTTATCATCGTCCTTTGCTGCGAAACAACCGTTGACGGTGAATAAAAAAGACAATAGCAAGAATAGTTTAATTTTGTGAAACATTTTATTTCCCTTTTGTTTTCAAAAACGTTTTTATTTTATTACGATTGAAATTTCGTTCGCAAGCTTAACCTGCAATGACATCCGTGTGATTTTTTTTATCTTTGCGTTGAGTATAAATATTCAGCCAATGTTTTTCGATTTCTTCGAGAGTTTTGCCCTTAGTTTCCGGAATAATGCTGTAAACGAACCATAAAGCAGGTGCTGTTAAAAAAGCGTAAATTAAAAACGTATTCCCCGCTCCGACTGTTTCAATCAATTTCGGTAAAGTTTGCGAAACGGCAAAGGCTGTTATCCAGAGCGCAAGAGCACCAACGCCGACAGCGATACCGCGTGTTCGGGTTGGGAAAACTTCTGAAATCACGACCCAAACGCCGGGGCCGAATGAAAACGCGAAACAGGCGATGTACGTTAAAATCGGAATCAGCACGAGATATTTGTGTGTGATGTTCAGGCGGAAAAGGATTCCAACAAGCAGCAATGAAAGGAACGAGCCGAAAATTCCGCCCAGCAGCAAAGGCCTTCTTCCGAAATTGTCAATTTTCCAAATCGCAAGAAAAGTAAATATGCAATTAATAAGGCCGATTGTTATAGATGCGCCGAATGAACCGCCAAGACTCAAACCGGCTTCGGTAAGAATTTTTGGCGCAAAATAAAGAATAGCCGCGATGCCGGTGAGATGCGCAAAAACAGGAAGCATAATGCAAATCATTAAAGGTCTTCTGAACACAGGTTCGAAAAGCTGCTTTAGGCCTGCGGTTTGCTGATGAATGATTTCATTGATATCTCTCATTTCTTTTTCAGCTTCGGCTTTGCCATTGATTCGAACAAGCACATTCATCGCGTCATCGTATTGATCTTTTTCAGCAAGCCAACGCGGGCTTTCAGGTATCAAGAAAAGAAGAACTAAAAATAAAACCGCCGGTATCGCTTCGGTACCGAGCATTCCGCGCCAGAGCTGTGAAACAAAAACCCAGTTGAAAAAGCTTTCCTGCTGCTGGGTAACAACACCGGCTTTATCGCCTGCACAATAAAGAATGAGCGTATTAATCAAAAACGCGAAAAGAATACCAAGCGTAATCGAGAGCTGATAAAAAGATACCAAGCGGCCTCTTAATTTCGCGGGCGCGATTTCGGAAATATAAACGGGAGCTGCCATAGATGTGATGCCGATTCCAAGACCGCCGATGATTCTTGCAACGACGAGCCATGAAGCGGACGAAGGGAATATGCACCAGATACATGAAACGGTAAGAAAAATCGCGGCTAAAATAAGAATAATTTTTCTGCCGAACTTATCTGTCAAAGGGCCCGCGACGGCAGAGCCTGCGATACAGCCGAACAGAGCAGAGCTAACAACCCAGCCTTCCCAATTGGTGTTTAACGCGAACTGATTTTTAATAAAGCCAATCGCGCCTGAAGCTATTGTTGTATCGAAGCCGAAAGAAAAACCGCCGATGGTGGTAATGAGGCTGATGATAACAAGATAGCCGAGACTTCCTTTTTCGTTTTGTAAATTATTCATATTTTCCGTATTGATCGACTAATTGAGCGACGCGCATAACGCGATGTTCCAGGCCGTCGGGCGGAACCTGGTCGGCAACGCCAAGTACATATCGAGGCCTGCTTTTCATAACATTTATGACCTCGATTGTGTGGCGGTCAAATTCTTCATCGCTGATGAGGTTTGTAAAATAAACGCCGGGTATTCCGCCCCAGAGACTAGAATCCGAACCATTTGCGTAATCCTGCCATTGCTCTACAGGCAAATCGCCGACAGGTGCGGGCGTCATCGCTTCGATAACAGAAATGCCGGTTTGACATTGCTGTTTGAGCAGGCCTTTCAATGTGCCGTCAAGATGCACGTACGAATATTTGCCGGAGACCTTAATACGATATGCCCAGTACACATGATAATTTCGCATGTATGTTTCAAAAAAATTCGGGCCTACAACTTCCGACGAAAGGTTTTCTGGTATCATTAAAACTTCAGCAGGACTCGATATTGAAATTTCCGCCGCTCTGTCGTGACTCTTTTTCACAGAGGCAAGAGCGGATTCGAGCATTAAGCGGTCGTTCATGTACATCATTGTTACATTCATGATTCCCGAATCGAGTGCGACCATCTGCATGAAGGGGCTTTTCGGCAGATAGCAGAGCAGCACTCCCATATCGCCGATTTGCTCCAAACGTCTATATGCGAAATCGTAATCAGGTTCGTAATGTGTGTTGTCGTGCATGTAAGCATAGGCGGGCAAATCCGCTTCGGATTTAACTAGATGCTCTGTAGGTGCTTCGGTGAAAGATTCAGGTATGTATGTCCAGCATTCCTGAAGATTGCCGCGGGGTGTTTCAATTTTGCGGAATTTATTATTACCTTCCTGCCATTGCGTTACTTTGCAATTTTCAATGATTGTTTTGAATGGAAAATAACCCTGCAAATAAAAGCCAACACCCAGCTTGCGATGCCAATCAATGTATTGAGATGATTGCTTGAAATCCGCTGGCTTTTGATTTCTGCCGATAAGAGCCGATGCCCAATAGTCAAGATCGCCGAACCACGGAAGCTGGTCTGGTTTTTTGCCCTGCAAAATCGCAAGTACTCTTTGTCTGGGTGTCATCCGAAAACCTTGGCACATTAATGGCACATTAATAACGATAGTTCATAAAAACATCATACATTGCACGAATGTTTTCAATCGGTATATCGGGGCCAATTTCCCCGCAGGCGATTATACCACCTTTTTTGGAACCTACACTTTCAAAAATAGAAATTATATGATTTCTGACTTCGGTGGGGCTTCCAAAAGGCATGATATTCTGACGGTCAAGGTCTGTACGGAAACAAATTTTACCTGCGTAATTTTTCTTTATTTCGTCAATACCCATGATTGCAAGCTGACAATTAACAACCTTAACCCCCAATTCAATTAAATCAGGCAGAAATTCCATGATATTGCCGTCAGAATGGAAATGAACGTCCATTCCGGCGGCAATGACTTTATCAAACATCTGCTTGTAAGCCGGTTTGAAAATTTTTCGCCACATTGAAGGCGAAATAATAGGCCCGTTCTGCATGCCCCAGTCGTCGGCAAAATGCAAACCGTCATACGGAAATTCAAGCCATTTATCAAGCCAGCGAAGATTGAAATTCAGCAAATCATCTCGAAGCTTATACACTTCCGGGCGATCAAGTGCTAAATCCATAAGGAGATTTTCCATACCTCGAAGCTGCTGCATCTGTTCGAAGAATATAAACCATCCGCCGCGTGCGTAGTAATCACTGGCTTTTCCGGCCATGTGGCCGCTGTAAAGTCTTTTCTTGCTTGGGCCGGCTGATAATTCCGGCCAAATAAATTTGGGATACGAATTCCAGTCAGACAGCGGATATTTAATAGGTATTCCGCAAACCCCTTCCTCGGCGACTTCCCATAAAGTCCCGAATGAATCGTAATTTTTGCCGCCTTTATACAACGGAGGCAATTCCTGGCGTTTCATATCAACCATCATATCCCAGCCGAAATCTTCATGTACGGTTTGGAGAATTTCATCCAGTGCGGCACCATATTTAATCTGTGTGGCTGGTAAAATCGCGTGTGAAATCGGCGGTCTGTCCGGGTAATCGAAATTTATCGCCTTTATTACTCTGTCTCTGCTTGACATTACGGAATTAAAATTCTTTCCAGCTTTGAAAGCTGTTACCCTGTTATTTATTTTTTTTGTATGTTGGTTTTCCCCGGTGTTGTTCTTCATAAGATACAATACTTTCCGAATAAATTAAAGCTTTTTCTCCGTCATATAAGCAGTTTTTTATATCAATATCCCTAACTATAAACACCTAATAAGAAGATTTTTAAAAAATTATCTTTTTGGAAAATAATAGCTCTTATCGCCGTTTGCCTGAATACAGGCAATTTGAGTATCGTTCTTAACCGTATCTTCCTCAATATATTCAGGAAATTTCTTGTAATTGAGGAAAGAATTATCTCTGATTGTCTTTCTAGTAATGCTGCCGTCGCCATAAAGCTGGTTTGCGCCGGTTGCATCAACAGCTAATTTAGAATTATAATTTGATTCCGGATCCGCGACTCGGCGGTTTGCGCCTGCCATTCTGCTGAAAGCCGAATCGTTGATATGACAGCTTGGGCCTGATTTGCCGTGATTGTACGACCACCCGCCGCCCTGGCTGCCGTTCTGCTGGTATAATGTATCATTCATGACCATTAAACGAGATGTAAACATCTTTTCTGTAAGGCCGCTCGAATTCGGGGCCAATGCGGTTGGGTTAAGATAAGCTTTGTTCTTTTTCAGGAAATAATCGATTCGTCCGAAATAACTGTAGTTCACAACAAAAAACGGGGTTTCATTTCTATCCGCACGAATTCTGTCTTTAGTTTTATCATAATGCCATTTAACAACCGCGTTCATGTTTAAGGTATTTTCGGGACATTTCCAAACCTTATCAAAATCCAATTTTTTAACATCGAAACCGGGCAAATACGCTTTGATGCTGTCGATACTGAATATCGCTGTTCCTTCTACAGTCGGGTAAGTAAAAGAAACCTGTGAAAGACCATTAGCAGCATTATATAAATTAGGATTAATCGCGCATATAGCAGGAACAGGTCCGACGTTAATGTTTTCAACTGTAGATAAAGCTTTGCCGCCGTTTTCAGTAGCGTATCCCTGTATAGCATAACCCCACTGTTTGAGGTTTGTGCCGCAGACAATCCATCTGGCTGAAATTCTGGCTTTTGAGAGAGCTGGCATTAAAACCGCCAATAATACCGCGATGATTGAAATAACAACCAAAAGCTCTACCAATGTGAATGCTTTATCTTTTTTCATAACCTATTTCCTTGCGTTATATCCAACTGTAATTTTAAATTATTTTGACAGCCGGAGGTTTGCGAGCCTCCGGCCGTCAAGTTCATCAATTAAATTATTTTCTACGAATTAACAAGCCGCCTAAAGCGAGCATAACCATTGTTATTGGTTCTGGAATCATCTCTGCACGAGCTGCGAAATATGATGCATCTTTATATTCATTCCAAAGCTGAACTTCATCAACCAAACCGATGAAAACGTTATTGCTTAAAATTGAATTTGGAACATCAGCTCTTCCGCCGATCCACAGTGGGTCACTGCCGTCGAACATTGTACCATTATAAGCTGCAGCCGCTCCAACCTGACCGCCAACGATGTTACCTAAAGCATCCTCTGTGTAGAAATACAGAGAAATATTTTCGCTGTCGCCTGTTGCTCCGACATAGAACCACTTATCAGCAGCAATCGAAACCGCAGCAGCCGGGCGAACAGTTCCGCCAGCAGAGTTTTTCTGAATTAAATCGAGAGCACCTTTGTAAATTGTAAAATGATAACTCTGGCTGAAACCGGTGCACCATTTTGTAATTAGGCGTGTGAAATCGAATTCACCAACACCGCCGATGCCGCCTACAGCGTCAGCTTTGAAGAAACCTTCAATTGTGAATTCGCCGCCAAGGCTCAAATCTGCCGAATCAGCAGTTGATGACAGATATGTTGCACCAGCATTGATTCCCGGAACCTGATAGGTGTCGGCGTTTGGATAAGTCCTCAAAGGGTCGCCGCCGTAATTGTAAACGCCTCTTGCTCCGATACGAACTGCATTACCGCTAATGCCCTGACCGTAAAGAGGATTTGTTACAGCAGTTGTAAGAGCTTCTGTTGTACCGTCTGGATTGTAGCTTGTAACGCTGCGGTCAAATGTTCCGTTGCCGCCGTAATACCTCATACCAACGAGGTTGTCGGCAGTAGTTCCGCCTGCAGCAGTATCATTGAGATTGTTCTCAAATGAATACTGGGCGACCATTGCGGCTTGTGCGCTCAAACCAATCGCCAACACAACTAACATAAATAAACACTTCTTCATTTGTTTTACCTCCAAAATTATTTACATTTTTTTTAACAGGCTACGCCGCCTGTTTATAAAAAATTACTTCTTCTTTTTTCTATTACCAATTCGGGTCATTTCGATCACCGGAAATATTATTGAACAACGGCAGTAGCCAGTTTCTGGTTGTATCCGCGTAATCAACGAAATTGTAAGAATCAAGCCATGAATCCGCTTCTGTCTCAATATCATCCCAATAAACGAGAGAGTTTTTATTTACATCGCCTTCGCGATAAACAGATGTGTTTGGATCTTCCTGAATATACTCGTCGCTTATCGGGGCAAACTCGTCAACGTAAAGAACTGTGTCAGCATCGCCGCCCTGAATGGAAACCTCAAACCATACTCGCTTCATAGGTTCATGCAGCTCTTGCGGCACTGTATCTAAATAATTCATGTATGTTCCATCCCAATACCTGCCGTATTTATTGCCGGGTTTTGGAAGTGTTCCCTTAAATTCCTGCCATTGATGATTTCCAACAACAATAGGTATCAACAACTCGGCAAAAGGTGTCAGACAAGTAGGGTCTTTTTGCGGAGCATAGTCTCCGTTCGGGAACGTAAATTGCCTTACTCGTAACTTACAGCCGGCAGGAGCGTTTTCAGTAGCAAATCTTGCATAAGTTTTGAAATAGGGTTTGTCTTCCGCAGGCATATATCTGTTTTCACAGGGGTCGTAAGCTGTATAATCATGAGTGCCGTCACATATCGCATAGCCGGGAGTTATATATGCCGCGATTGTTGCAATTTCATTCGTACCGTTCATATCGCCCGGATCCCATGAACGATCTATCCATTCGACTCCAAATTTATCAACATCCGGATGATTACCTGTCCAGTTTGGCTCATAAATATTAACATCATCCAGTTTTACAGGGAGCATGTGGCACCATGTATATACCGCTGACCTGTCACCTTCGAGCAGTGGTTTTAAACACCAATCTTGTGTATATGCACTCCATGCCGTCTTGTCAGCATTGCTAATCAATCTCATTTGCTGTGCAAACCCGCACGACCACGTAGCCGCCCATCCGCTGACGTTCCATGCTTTACCTTTAACTCCCATATTCCAGCCCATTCCAGGTTCAGCTTCCAACGGTACGACAGGTAACTGCGCATCGGGAGCGTGTTCGATTACTGTCAAAGGTGTCGCTGTGCCGTTTGCGAGTTTGGCGATTTCTTCATCGCTAAGATAGGTGCCGCTCCAAATTGCTATATCATCCAGAGCTCCTTTGAAATAATTTCTGCCGTCCGATTTGGAACCAATGAAGAATTCCGTCGTCGGGACTGGTATGTTGTTTATCGGTGCAGGCACGTACAGCAAGAAGAATTTACCGTTGATGTATCTTTTCAGAAAATTGCCGTCGTAAGATAATGCAAGATGGTACCATGTCCCGAATTCTTTTTGCACAGGTGCGGCATATTGCAGATTGACCAGATACCACGCACTGTTTGCATCCGAAGAAAAGAAATCATCAATGCTTGTTGAGCCCGGAGTTTGATCATTAGGATCAAGCGCAAGCCAATAAGCATAAGCATCTGTATAAATAGGATAGCGCCAATTGCCCGCCAGCAGCGCATCTGTTCTAACCCACATTGAAATTGTAAATGCCCTGCCTGTGCCTAAAAGATTTGAAAGATAGTCTGCCGAACCAATATCTACAATAACTCTGTTTGAATGCCTATAAGTGGTGCTGGCAGAATTGAATAAAAGTGCGCTTCCTGTACCGTCATGTCCCGCGATCCACTCCGGATAAGTGCCGCCCGAAGTTACTGTATTGTAACTCAAAACCCCATTTTTGCCGTTGCCCGACGAATCAGCAGCAGTTGTTCCTGTGCCTTCGTCAAAATTCCAATAACCCGCAAGCTGTGCCATACTTGCCGAGGCCATCAGAAAAATCAATAATAACGATAACTTCGCCTTCATAACTTTTGTTCCTCCAATAAAAATTATATTTAAAGGCTTCGATCTTCCGCGAAGCATTATCCACTTTTATTTTTGGTTCAAAAATTATGAAAGAACATACCTGTGCTTACCTGCCTGCGCTGCTCTGTCGAATCACAAGCTCAACCGGCAGCAAACGTCTGACCGGATGTCTTACCGCGCCTGTGAGCTGTTCGTACAAAAGCTTGGCAGCCTGATAACCCAAATTCTGAATCGATGGGACAGTTTTCACACTGCTTAGGGGTACGGGCATTCTTTCGGCAAAGGGCATGTTATTACTGCCTACTATGAAAACATCTTTGCCAATTTCCAAACCAATTTTTTCAGCGGCTATATAAATACCGCGTGCTATAAAGTCGTTACCTGAAAATATGCAATACTTGCTTTCTTTCCTTGTCTTAAACAAATCCAACGCCGCGTTAACACTATACTCAAGACCAATGTCAACCGTGTCGGCAAGCTTTTCTTCAGGAACTGGAAAATCAAAAACATACTGATCTCTCTTAACATAACCGTACGCATCCATCGCGCTCGACCAGCCTTTGTACCAGAATCTGGCACCGCTGGGGCTCTTGACGAACGCAAGATAATACACCGGCATGTTATGAGTATTAATCAGATGCGTGGTCGCCTGGTACGCGATAGAAAAATGGTCTGCTTCAACAGAACTTGCTTCGACATTCGGCAAAAACCTGTCAAGGAACACTATCTTCTTGCCCAACTCGACGCTCTTTTTCACAGCTTCTTCAAAGCCCGGCGTTTCAAAAGGCAGGATTAACATTCCATCAATCGCTTCGCCCGGATTCATAACCGTATCTATAAATCTCTTTCGCGAAGCGCCGACATCGATAAGCATCAGCTCAAGTTCGTTTTCTATGCAGAAATTTCTAATGCCTTGATATGCGATTGAATAATATGCGTCGTCATGATGGCATGTAATATAGGCCAGCGAAAATTTGCTAACCTTCTTTTCTTTTTCTTCTGGAATTATCCTGCTCACATTCGAAACGACTTTAACCGATTTGCCGTTTTCAAAATTTATCAAGCCTTCTTCTTCAAGCAGATCATACGCCGCCTTAATCGTGCGATACGTAACACCCCACTTCTTTGCTAAATATGCGATTGAAGGCAACTGTTCGCCATCGACGATATTATTAGAAGCGATGTTATGTTGGATTTGCTCTCGAATCTGTTGATATAAGGGAAGCTTCTTGCTTCTGTTCTTATCAAGAACTACGTTGTCTATGAGTTTTCCCATAACTTCTTTATCCTTATACAATATTATATTAATCAAAATACAATTAAATGTCAATAACTTTTACGAATATTTTATAAAAATAGCAATTTATTAGGCATTGTACTTGCATTATTGCACTTTTGTTGCTATTTTATTGCCGTCTAACTCTATGGAGGTTTATTATGATTAGATTTGCCGTTAAATGTGTTCTTATTGTTTCTCAACTGCTTATTACTGCTCCGCTTACCGCTGGTATAAATAAGAAAGGAATTATCCAGATTTCTAATATTGTATCATCGAAAATTGTAGAAGTAAACCTTTATAATAAATATGAGTCCTTTTTTGCCAATTATGGCGTTTTGACATTTGCTGCGCAGACAAAAAATGATGTTTTGATTAAAAAGGTCATAGATAATTATCAAAACTACTTCAAGAATAATACACTCGAGCCGGGCCATGTTGACAAAAACGCAATGGGAATTCTGGGCTTTGAACTCTATCTGCAAACCAAAAATCCTGAATATCTCAAAATCCCGCTAATACTCGCGGATGATGAATGGCAAAATCCTCGTGACGACGGCCTAACTAAATATTCACGTTTCTGGACTGATGATGTTTTTATGGTTGCGGTATTGCAGGTTCAGGCATACAAAGCAACCGGCAAAGAAATTTATCTCGATCGCGCGATAAAACAGATAACCGCCTATGCCGAAAAACTCCAGCAGCAAAACGGCTTATTTCAGCACACACTTAAAAGCCCGGTATTCTGGGGTCGCGCTAACGGCTGGGCCGCTTCCGCTCTTACTATCACGCTCGATAACACCCCTGCCAATCATCCGCAGCGTCAAACGTTAATGGATATTTACACGAAATTAATGAACGCGATTTTGAAATATCAGGACGACGATGGCCTATGGCATCAGGTGCTTTTGGATAATGACAGCTTCAAAGAAACTTCATGCACAGCGATGTTCGTATTCTCGTTCGCAGACGGCGTTAACAGTGGAAGACTTGATAAGAAGTTTCAATCGGCCGCGGAAAAGGGTTGGAATGGCCTAACGAAGAAAATTGAAAATGGATTGTTGTTGGATGTCTGCTGCGGAACGGATGAGAATGGAATTTATGATTATTATTTGAACCGCCCCCGCATCACCGGCGATTTCCATGGAGCCGCGCCACTATTATGGGCAAGTACTGAGTTATTAAAATGACTTTTAGCCAAATAAATGCCTTTTGAATTTTTACAATTTTTATCAATTTAAATTATAATATGTTTCTATTATTTTGGTTAACTCACTTAGGAGATCTATAGGCTCATTGAAACGAAGATGTTTATACGATCGAAGATTAAAACCAATTTTTTTTTCAAGATTTGTTTGATTTTTCACAATTAAGATAAAATTGCTGTGATCAAAACCTTGCGCTTGATTTAATCCCATCAAATATCCTAATTCGTGATAAACATTTTTATTTCCAAAGGTAAGATCTGCAATAAATAGACCACATGACTCAATCAATTCCAGAATTTCATCTGTAATTACATATGAAAAACCCTTATCAAAATTATCAATTCTTACAGGTCTTAGTTTGATTTCAAGCTTATGCTTTAGATTAATCTTGTCCACACATTCCTTAATAGCATTATATGTAGGCTCCGAAGGTTTATCGAACTGCATAGAAATAAAAATCTGCCTTTTACGAGAAATAAGAATATTTTCAAATATTGTTATAATACTTTCAGCTTCTACCCCTTTAATTTTTGTTAAATGGCTTTTCTTAATCCAATTTTCAAATTGCTCTATCTTTTTTGTTCCATCTCTTCTGTCTAATAATGTAAAATATACAAATGCAATTAATAAACCAATAGATGTATTGTTCCGAAGTTCTTTCTCTTCATATATTGAATTTACTGTTTTTAAAGCGCGAAATACTTTTTGGCAGGTAGTTAATGTGCTCGTATTTTTAAGCCGCATTTTTCTAGGAATGATATTTTTATTCAACAGATATTTAAATAATTCTAAACATACAGTTCGTTCTCTTTGATCAAATACTTTGACAAGGCTATCTAAATTGCAAGTTTCTAATTTTTGGATGAGGACGCGTGCAAAATAATATTCCCAGCCAAAAGAAGTGGAATTTTTTAAAATATCATCTGGAAACAATTCTTTATTTTCTAATATCAGTCTCAAATTGTCTTCAACTGTTAAAGGCAATGCTTTATGGTTTATGTTATGAAATAATGCAGCGCCAAACTTTTCATCTTCTTTCTCATTTCTGAAAAAAACCAGGCAGAAAGGAGTAACAATATTATTATAATTTGAACCATTAGAACCTATAATGCTAAGTCGATGGTTTCCATCAATACGAGAAAACTTTTTGAAATCTTCTGACTTGATTAAACTATTATCAAAGCTTAATATACCTCTACATAAGTAATCATAAGCTCTTCCTTCTTCAGATGAAATCGATTTACTGAAAAATCCTTTAAGTACTTTTTTTCCAAATTTAAATATAAACTTTTCACCAATCCCAATTTTCTTTATAATTTCATTTAAAGTTTCTTCATTGTTTTCAGTTACAGGAGTGCCCAAAATTACTTCTGGATAAAAATGAAATTCTCCTTTGTCAACGAATGCTGCAATTTCCTCTTTATGTTTTTTGTCTATTCCTCTTTGATAATCTTTTGCCTCCGAAATTTTATTTAAATCTCCCAATTTGGCAAATCCTCGTAGGCAAAGAAAATTGCCCAAAGAAGTATCTAATATCCCACTAAGCTTCATTATCTTTTTTCTCCTAATATCATTTCCTCAGCTTTGTTCTTGGCCGATTCTAAAATTTCTTGCGCCTCTTTTTGCAACTGCTTGGCCTTGTCCATCCTGCTTTTTACCTCGTCTGCTATCTTTTGCTGAACTGATAAAGACGGAACAGGAATCTTAAAGTTTTCTATTGTTGGTATCGTAATGTTCCCCTGTATTGCCCCAATTTTTTCTCGTTGAACTAAGATTTTTTGTAATTTTGTATTTAACCAGCTTGCCACATAACTTTTATTCACTTGTGCGTTTAAACAAAATTTAATCATAAAAGAACCAAAGGCAAAACCATCCGCTTCTTTAGGGACTACAGAGACTAAACCAATTGTTCCACTTCTGGAAATTAACAGGTCTCCTTCTTCTACAAAAGCATTTCCTAAATTTGCCCTCATTGATTCTGGAAGCTTAATAACACCAGCCAATTCAATTTCATTTTCTCTTAGATTATTTATTCGTAAAAAAGGGATTCCTGAATCGGAATACTCATTCTTTACTGAAGCTCCATAATGAATTTTAGAAATAAATTCTTTCAAAGCTTTGACTTGAAATTTACCTTTTCCTATGCAATTTTCAATTGCTTCAAATTTTGGCTGATAGTAATATGCATCAATTCGGTTATTTTTTACTTCGCTTGCTTTTATAGTAAAGCATGCTTTATCTTTCAATTCCGGCAACTTAATCCCAAGCTCTGATAAAATATATGCATCTATGGAATGTAACAATTCTTCAGCTTGACATAGTTTCTGTTTTTTATTTATAATCGATAAATTCATTACATTTGCAATTTGATTTTGTATTTCTATGGGAGGCAGTGGAATCTTTAGTTGGTTGAATTGCTCAGAGTTCACACTTTGAACGGTTGTGCTATGCTTAACGATTAATGGCAAGATTTCATCTTGAAAAGTTTTCAAATAGTATCCAACATATTCCGATGAAACTTTATATTGTTTATTGAAGACTAATGCTTTTACATCTTGATTAATAGTTAAAGGTTTTCTATTGATAGCTATTGGCAAAGTATGTTTTAGGATGCCGCTACGAACAACAATTAATAATGCATTTTTGGGAATTAGCTT
>JBDKUM010000109.1:0-11655 GCA_039679715.1 Phycisphaerales bacterium | reverse complement strand
GATTTTGGCAAATTATTTACCGAAGTAAAAGCGGGTATTATCGCTGCGGTCAAGAAAAGTGGCGGGAATATTGAATCCATCGGTGTAGATAGTTGGGGAGTGGATTTTGGTTTGATAGATAAATCCGGTCAGCTTATTGAAAATCCATATCACTATCGAGACGGCAGAACTGATGGTATGATGGAAAAAGCATTTGCTATGGTGCCGAAAGATAAAATATATGAAGAAACTGGTGTGCAATTTCTTCAGTTAAATACTCTATATCAGGTACTTGCGATGCGATATGCAGATTCCGGCATTTTACGCAAGGCCGATAAAATACTTTTTATCGCTGACCTGGTGACATATTTTCTTTGCGGCAAAGTTTTTAGTGAATCCACGATTGCCAGTACTTCTCAAATGATGGATGTCAGAAGATTAGAGTGGTCAAAGAGCATATTTAAAGAGTTACGGCTTCCGATAGAACTGATGGCCGACCTTATTGCTCCAGGAACCAATCTGGGAGTATTGAAAAAAGAATTGCAGAATGAGCTTGGCTGCGGCCCGATTCCAATAATTGCGGTTGGTTCCCATGATACGGCTTCTGCTGTTGCGGCTGTTCCGGCCGCGGAGGATAGCTGGGTGTATATTTCCAGCGGAACCTGGAGTCTTATTGGAGTTGAAGTTTCGGGTGCAATCGTTAATAATGAAACCTTTGAATATGGTTTCGCAAATGAAGTGGGAGTGGGCGGCAAAACCCGCCTTTTGAAAGATTTAATGGGAATGTGGCTGATTCAGGAATGTTTCAGGCAATGGCAGGAAGAAGGGATGAAATTCAAATATATTGACATTGTGAAAATGGCTGAAAAAGCCAAGTCTTTTGCTGCGTTTATTGATACTGATGACCATGATCTCTTTTCGCCGGGAGAGATGGAAGATAAAATAAATATTTGTCTCAAGAAGACTGGTCAAAAAGCTATTCATGACAAAGGACAAATTGTAAGAGTTATTTTGGAAAGTCTTGCGTTTAAGTATCGTGACGTAACACGACAGTTGGAAAATGTAACAAAAAGAAAAATCAATGTTGTACATATAGTCGGCGGCGGATGCCAAAATGAATTGTTGAGCCAGTTTACAGCAGATGCGATTGGATGCAAAGTTGTTTGCGGTCCGGTAGAAGCGACATCAATAGGAAATGTAATTGTTCAGGCAATTGCCGCAAAGCAAATTGGTTCTTTAAGCCATGCCCGCAACATCATTGGCCAATCATCTAACCTTAAGGAGTATTTGCCGATTAATCATAATAACTGGAATAAAGCTAAGTCAGATTTGGAAGCTGCCTGCAAATTGAAAATGGATTTAAATGTCTAAAGAGAAATCATTATTTTGTTTAATAATATTTTTATTGATCTATCCATCTTCTTGTTTTTGCAGCCCGGAACCAGTTGTCAAAAAAGATATCGTTAGATTCGCGACCTGTAATAGTAATTACCGTGCAGCATTTGAAAAAATTTCAGCGAAGTATGAGCGATTACATCCCAATGTTGATATTAAACTAGATATTGTTCCACTTACAGGTTTTGAGACGTGGATCCGCAGCCGTTACGCTGCGGGCGGCGAATTGGTGCCTGATATTTACAATTCCACATTTACTAATGGTTATGATAGACAGGGAAAATGGCTTAAATTGAATTCTTATATGGATTCAATTAATCCATACACAGGCAAACAATGGCGTGACAGTTTCGATATGAAGATTGTCGACAGATATACGTTTTCGGGGGGGTATTATCAAATCCCGCTTGATTATGTTGATGTCGCGATTTTTTATAACAAGAATATTTTTAATAAACTTGGCCTGACTGAACCGCTGACATGGGAAGAATTCCTTTCGGATTGCAAAAAAATAAAAGAAGCCGGTTATGTTCCAATTAGCGCTGCCGGCGATATAAATTCTTTTTGGCTTATTGGCGTTGGTTGGCTGATGCGTTTGTTTGGAGATGCGTATCTGCGTGATTATGTTGTCGATACAATGTCGCGGCCAGGAGATTGGGATTACGATCCAGCTCGTAATGCTGATTTTCATTATGATCCGGCAGATGTCTATGCGGACATGATGGTTACCATAAACGATGAGCGATTGCTCAATGCCATACGCAGTGGCGTGATTGACTTTCGTTCAGAACGTATTAAACAGATGTACAGGCGTCTTTATACACTTTCGCAATATTTTCAGCGAGGTTATATGGGGTCTGAAATTGGCGGTGCGATGCAGCTTTTTTATCAGCAAAAAGCGGCAATGTGTTTTCTTTCAAGTGCACAAGTAACTCAAATTATGATCGATTTCAAAGATGCCCCGCCAGCCAAACGATTTGAATATGGCATCTTTTGGTTTCCACCGATTACCGATCCTAACGATAAATTTATTTGCGGTCCATTCAGAGGGATTGGCGGGGGCGGTGTTACTTTTGCAGTTTCCAAAAAAGATAACCCGGAACATGAAAAAAATGTCATCGATTTTTTTATGTTTATGACAACGCCTGAATCAGGACAGTTATTGGTTGATGAAACTCTTGCAGATAATCAGTTATTAATTGGGCCTCCGATTATTTCAGGGGTTAAACTGCCGGAATACCTGGCGACAAAATTCGAGCCTTTCAAAAATCATGGTTTTGAGAAAATTAATTTTCGTGGATTAATGGATGAGCGGGAAAGCGTTGGAGAATGGACTGTCATTGCGCAGGATTATTTCGCCGGCAGGTTGTCGCTCGATGAGTTTTGCAATGAGTATCAAAAGATCATGTTGCGTACGATTCCGCGGCTTCAGCAAAAATATGGATTCGATTTAGATCCTTCCACAAAGGACGAACCGCTTAATATTGTTCATTCGAAAAACAGGTTTAATCCTTTTGAAAATGGTTTATTAATGCTGTTCATCATCATTATTCTTTTAACTGGATTTGCGGTATATCATATTACTTCAGCAAAAGGAGTGATGCGGGCAAGGACCCGAACTGCGTATTTGTTTTTATTGCCGATTTTTCTTTTACTTGGGATGTTTAATTATTTTCCGGCATTGTCCGGCTTATATCATGCTTTTACTAAATGGGATGGTGAAAGTGTCGCTGTATTTATCGGTCTGGAAAATTTCCGGACGCTTGCCGAGGATATCGTCTTTTTCAAAGGATTATGGAATATGGCGATTTTGGTATTGGCCGGTTTGGTGAAAATGGTGGTCATTCCCTTTGTCGCCGCCGAAATCATAATGCTTCTTTCTGTTGATAAACTAAAATATTTCTTTCGCACAGCATTCCTTCTTCCGATGGTAGTGCCGGGGATGGTTATTTTAATGATATGGCGTTTGGTTTATGATCCGAATGTCGGAATGCTGAATCAAGCGTTGACTTCAATAGGGCTTGAAAAACTTACTGCGAGTTGGCTTGGCGATCCGCAGCTTGCATTGCTGTCTATTGTGTTTATGGGATTCCCATGGATAGGAGCATTTGCATTATTGATATATATGGCTGGGATTATGCATATTCCGTCAAGTATCTTCGAGGCGTACCAGTTGGAGTCAAAAAGTTTATTGAAACGAATTTTTACAATTGACATTCCATTGGTGAAGGGCCAGACAAGGATGTTGATGGTATTGACATTTATCGGAACCATTCAGGAATTTCAGACTATTTTGATTATGACATCAGGCGGGCCGGGAATCTCGACCTATGTCCCAGCTCTTCGAATGTATATGCAGGCATTCGAATATAATCATTTCGGCTACGGTGCAGCCATCGGCTTGGTATTATTTCTTGCGATTCTTCTAATCACTTTCATTAATATGAAAGTTGTGAAGGCGGAGGAATTGTAAAATGAGAAGCAAGATCAAACAAATGCTGATTTTTACTGTCTTGATGGTGCTGTTGATTTTAACATTACTGCCATTTTATATGACGATCCTTATGTCACAGAAAACTACAGGTGAGATTGTTAATAATTTCTGGGCTTGGCCGCAAAAATTGCACCTCGATTATTATTTGCAGGCGTTTAAATATATATTTCCATATATCATCAACAGCCTTTTTGTTGTAACTGTTTCGGTAGTTGCAATTGTGTTTTTCTCATCACTGGGCGGTTATGTTTTTGGCCGAATTGATTTTGGCGGCAAAAAAGTATTATTTACCCTGATAATATCATTGATGATGATTCCCGGCATTCTGACTCTTATACCGTCTTTTCTGTGGATGAGAGAATTTCCTTTTTGCGGCGGAAATAACTGGCTAGGGCTGGGAGGCAATGGCTTGTTGAACAGCCGTTTGGTATTAATTCTGCCATATATATCGGGTGGGCAAATTTTTGGAATATTTTTATGCCGCACATTTTTCGAATCACTGCCCGAATCATTGTTCGAAGCAGCGAGGCTGGATGGGGCAACAGAACTTCAAACATATTTCAGAATAGCTCTGCCGCTTTCGCTGCCGATTGTAGCGACGCTTGCTATTATGAGTTTTGTTGGAATTTATAATGATTATATTTGGCCGCTGGTAACTATAAGCAGTAACAATCTGCAGGTTTTTTCAGTTGGCGTTGTTAATTTAAGTGGTGAATATCAGCAAATTCGTCCAGGAGTTACTATGGCCGGGTATTTGCTTGGATCAATTCCTTTGATCATCCTGTTTTCATTTGGAATGAAGTACTACATAGAAGGATTAACTAAAGGTGCGATCAAAGGATAAATTTTTGTAAAAGTCTAGAAAGGTTTTGTATATTTATGAACGGGATAAACATTAGAAGAAAACACGCAATGAAGATGCTGACTCCCGCCAGAGATTGGCGCGAAGCGATGCCATGCGGTAATGGCAGACTTACGGCTTTGGTTTACGGCAATATTTCGCCGGAAACAATATTATTTAATCATGAGGCTTTATGGTATGAAGGTCGTACTTCTCCATTGCCGGATATTTCAGCAAATCTTACTGAAGTTCGCAATCTTTTATCTAAAGGAGACTTCAAATCTGCTAATGAATTATATGCCGCCAATCTATTGAAAAAATGCTTTGCGCCGCAGTGGCCCAAGTTTCATCCGGCGTTTGATTTAAAAATAAAAATGTCATGTGAAAATGCATTCTCTAAATATCGCCGTTCTCTTGATTTCGAGACTGGCCAAACAAATGTGCAATGGCAGGATGGGAATAAAAAATTTGAGCGTCAGTTTTTTATATCTTTGGCAGATGATATAGCAGTAATGCGCATTCGTTCAAAAAACAATAGCAGGATTAAAGCAGGATTTCAGTTATGTGAACCAAATATTTGTGACGCAATAAATGACGCGGGAGCATTTATTAAACCTACGCTGAATTTCACATCTGCTGCGAAGGATAATAAAATAGAATTAAAAGTAACCGGTTCTGACGGCGGTGATTATGGTGCAGTTATGCATGTTTACGCCAAAGGCGGTAGTTTGCAGAGCCGAAAGGATACTACATGGACAGAGCAGCTTACCAGCATTCCATTTATTCGAGGTGTAACATTTAACGAGCAAGGCGTTGTTTCTGTTGATGATACAAAAGAAATTTTGGTAATCATAGGATTGTATATCTACGATTCTTCAGCAGAGGTAGTAAAAAAACTTCACAGTCGTCTAGCCGCGTTGCCCTGTGATTATGATCAGCTTTATGATCGCCATGTTATGCGATTCCAGCCTTTGTTTAAGAAAATGCGTTTGGAGTTGGAAACTGATAAAGATCGTGATACTTCAAATGAAGAACTCCTTTTGGATGCGTATCAGGGGCAGGCTTCGACAACTTTGGTTGAAAAGCTGTTTGATTTAGGCAGATATATGCTGCTTTCAAGTACTATCGATGCTAAAATTTCACCAACGCTTCAGGGAAAATGGAATGGTGATTATCATCCTGCCTGGAATAGTATTCTTGTTAATAATTTAAACACAGAAATGTTCTATTGGCAGGCATTGCCCGGAAATCTGTCTGAAACAACACTCGCCTGTTTCACATATTTTGAATCGTTTATAAAAGATTTTCGTGAAAATGCTAAAAAGCTTTGGGGATGTAGAGGTATTTTTATTCCGCTGGTTTCAGGTAATGCCACTGGGCTTTTACAGGATACACAAAGCCATGTAATTAATTTCACAGGCGTTGCTGCGTGGATAGCACAGTTGTATTATGATTATTGGCTATTTACACATGATAAAGATTTTTTAATTAATCGCGCTATTCCTTTTATGAAGGAGGTTGTCGCGTTCTACGAAGATTTTATAATTACAGATCAACAGGGATATAATCTTTTTAGCCCTTCGAATTCTCCGGAAAACGCTCCTCGTAATAGTTTCCCCGAAGATATGGACCTTAACAAAGCAATGAATCCAGGTATTCCGATTACAATCAATTCAACAATCGATATTGCTCTTGCTAAAGAAGTTATTTGCAATATGTGCCGAGCTTGTGAGGTCCTGGGTATTGAAAAAGAGAATATTAATAAATGGCGAACTTTGCTCAAGAAAATGCGTCCTTATCGCATTAATGAAGATGGAGCACTGGCAGAATGGGTGCACACTGGCCATACAGATAATTATGCGCACCGCCATCTTTCGCATTTATACCCGCTTTTCCCGGGGTTTGAGATTACAAAGGAAGAGCAGCCCCAGCTGTTTGATGCCTGTCGTGTCGCATTGGAAAAACGTCTTTGCATTGGTCTGGAATCCCAAACCGGCTGGTCTTTAGTACATATGGCCAACATATATGCCAGACTCGGTCTCGGCGATAAGGCTCTTGAATGTCTGGATATAATGAGTCGTACATGTGTTGGTCAAAATTTGTTTACTTATCATAATGATTGGCGAAATATGGGCGTAACCTTGAAATTGATATTGGGCAGAAACGCTCCTTATCAGGCCGATGCGATTATGGGAACAACTGCTGCTGTTACGGAGATGCTGGTTTTTTCCACACCGGATATTATCAAATTGTTACCTGCTTTGCCGGGTAGATGGCACAAAGGTGCTATCAAAGGCGTTATGACTCGCAGCAATGTTGAGATCATGATGACATGGGATATTAAAAAGGAATCTATAAATGTCTCATTTAAGAGCCGATATGGTGCCGACGTGCAGGTTCAATTCCCATTTGCTGTTAATATAACAAGCAGTATTCCGGATGGTGTAGTCGAAGATTCATTCAAAGGTCCGCAATGGAGAAGACTTATCCTGCCAGCAAATGGTCAGGTAGATTTAAATATTCAATTATTAATTGGCGAAAAAGATACAATTGACGTTTGCAGGGAAATGTAATAATGGCACAGATAATACTTCGCGATGTTTGCAAAATATATGATGGAAATGTCAGAGCTGTCAATAAGGCCAATCTTACCATTGCAGACAACGAGTTTATGGTAATTGTTGGTCCGTCGGGTTGCGGTAAGACGACTACTTTGCGTATGATTGCGGGCCTTGAGGAAATTTCTGAAGGCACCATTAGTATTGGAGACAAAGTTGTAAATGATATTGTCCCCAAAGACCGTGATATCGCAATGGTATTTCAGAATTATGCCCTTTATCCACATATGACAGTTTTTGACAATATGGCTTTTGGGCTCAAACTCCGCAAATATTCAAAGGCTGATATCAAAACTCGTGTTATGAACGCGGCGAAATTGCTTGGCCTTGAACAATATCTTGACCGAAAACCAAAAGCTCTTTCAGGCGGTCAGCGTCAGCGAGTTGCTCTTGGCAGGGCGATAGTACGAAATCCAAAAGCATTTTTGTTTGATGAGCCTCTCTCTAATCTTGATGCCAAACTGCGTGTTACAACAAGAGTGGAACTGAAGGCATTGCACCATCGTCTCCAGACAACATCAGTCTATGTTACACATGATCAGGCAGAAGCTATGACGCTTGGCGATCGTATCTGTGTAATGTACAATGGGGATATTCAACAGGTTGCATCACCAATGGAGGTATATGATAAGCCGGTAAATAGATTTGTCGCCGGGTTTCTTGGCACTCCGCCAATGAACTTCTTGAATGGAACAATTATTTTCAAAGAAGGCAAACTATACTTTGGTATGCTCCATGAGCATATTGAATTACCCCAAAACCTAAAGGCTAAAATTGGCAGCTATGTGGGCAAAGAAATGATACTAGGCATTCGCCCCGAATCAATTTCTCCCATAAAAATTGAAGGAATGGAAAATAACTATATCGAGGTAGTTGTCAGTGTTGTTGAGCCGCTTGGCGATAGGATGGATGCATATTTGACTACAAGAGCTAATGAAAAACTTATTGTAAATATTGATCCGCATACAAAAATAAAGGTCGATGAGAAAATAACAATATATTTCAATGTGAATAAAATTCATATTTTTGAGCCTGGCGATATTGGGAAAAATATTAGTCTCTAAACTTTTCGAATGTTTAGCCAAAACCTATTTTATATTTTGCATAGATAATATATCTCGGTCTATTTATGCTTTTTTCTAATAAAACTGATAATTTTATGAAGTTACTTCAGCACGGAAGTGAGCAAAAAACGCCATTCTGGGAAGTTTGGTTTTATATGTTCGATTTTTGTAATCGCCGCTACGGATCCTATGAAAAAATCGAAAATCGTATCGCGATGGCAATAGACCTTGGTATGAATGCGGTACCCCTCTGTTATATAGATACGAATTCATTGTTTGCGAAATCATCAAATGATAGTAGTGGCGTTACTCATTATGCTGGTGGATTGCTGAACTCACTTGACCAGCTTGCAGGAAATAAAAATCCAGACTTGAAATGTCAGGTCAATAAACTGAAAGAGGATAAACGTAAAGTTGCTGATGCGGGTCTGGCCGGCTGGATGACGTTAATGCACTGTTTTCATGCGGGTAATATTAGTATGGGGCTCGAAAATTTATCGTTGAAGATATATGATGAACCAGAGTTTGTGCATGAGTATCTTGAGTGGGTTGAGTTACGAAACCGTAGAGCTATAGAGGAACTTGTAGCCGAGGTTATGCCTGATTTTGCACTCTTCGATGGTGATTGTGCATTTAAAAGCGGCTTGATGGTTCGGCCGGAGTTGTACAGGACATTTGTTTTTGAAAAAACAAAGCAGACTGTTTCCTTACTGAAAAAACTTGGCATTCCTTACACATTCCATAGTGATGGGAAAGCTGGCAATTTGCTGCCTATACTAATTGAATTGGGTTTTTCAGCATTTCACGGTTGTGAAAAAGCAGCTAATGATCTCTGTGAACTTGTAGAAAATTTCGGACAGGATATTTGCCTTGTTGGAAATATGGATGTTTCATTTCTTGCCAATAGTTCGCCTGAACTGATACGTATTGAAACTGAAAAAATGCTGACAGAAGGTACAGTGAAGGGGACATTTATTGCTGCCTGTAACACAAGTCCGCAGGATAATATTCCGGATGAAAACTATTTGACATTCTGTGATGTAATAAAAAAATTTTGAAAGATAGGCTGTTGGTGAGATAATATGAATTCCCGTGAGCGTGTATTTACCGTTTTTGATCATGAGGAACCAGATCGGGTGCCAATGTGGTGCGGTACTACCATTGAATTTTGGAAAAAATGCAAGCAACAATTGAATATAGATGATGAAAACTTAAGATTAAGATTTCATGATGATTTCAGATATGTTTTTTCTCATCTGAATATGCCTAAGTCTTATATCAAGCCCGGCATTACTTATACTACACTTTTTGGTATAGATCGTCAGGGTATGGGATATGGCCAGCCGATTTTGCATCCATTGGCAGAAGCGGATATAAAGCAGATTCATGATTATACATGGCCCGACCCTGCGTGGTTCGATCCGTCAAATGTGAGAAATGATGCTCTCAAGTATAAAAAGAATTATGCCATCCTTGGCGGAGTCTGGTCGCCATTTTTTCATGATGCGATCGATTTGCTTGGGATGGAAAATCTTTTTATAAAAATGTATTCACAGCCTGAAATTGTAGATGCCGTGCTGCAGCATATTGTGGATTTTTATATTGCGTCAAATCAGAAAATTTTTGATGAGGCAGGGGATTCAATGGATATATTTTTCATTGGCAACGATTTTGGCAGCCAGACTGGTCCGCTTATCGGCGTTGACTTGTTCAAGCGTTTTATTTTTCCGCATCTTCAAAGACTTATAGGCTTGGGACATTCTTATAATTTAGAAGTAATGATGCATTCATGCGGTGGAATAGCTCCTCTTATTCCTCTTATGATTGAAGCTGGGCTTGATGGCCTTCATGCCGTTCAAACCAGTTGTTATGGGATGGATTTAAAGATGCTTAAGGCTCAATTCGGAAGCAAAATAGTATTTAACGGATGCATTGATTCGCATCATATTTTGATGGATGGCTCTGTGGATTATGTAAAGCGGAAGACGAGTGAAGTTTTAAATATAATGGCACCTGGCGGCGGATTTATTGCCGGTGCCAGTCATGACACAATTCTTGAGGAAACACCAGTTGAAAATGTTTTGGCGATGTTTGATACCGTCCTAGAAAAAGGTATTTATAAGAAAAAGAAGTGCTTTTATTGAAAAGAAAGATTTGTTATTGTTTATACAAAGAACATTTGCTGAAGCATCTGACTTTTTACAAATGACTGATCTATCGTAAATACTTTTGACACGACTGTCCCATAGGAGACTAAAGAAGCCTAGCGTAACTGCAAGGTTTACTGTAATCGCAGAATGCGGTATTTTCTAAACCTTTGGTATGAAATGCTTGTATCGCAACCCTAATAGCAAGCTGAAAGTCGAGAGTTCGGGCAATTTGCGGAGATAAATCTAAATCATTCAAAAAAAGCTTGTTTTTGGTATGATTTTTAATTTATAATTTTCAGTTTTACTTTAATTGGAAATTATAGAAATGAAAATTCACCCTTGGACAATGATCTTAACAATGTTTGCTGGCTGGGTAAATCAGCATCAGCAGGATGTAATTGAATATTTGAAAGCTGAAAACGCTGTACTGAAAGAGAAGCTTGGCAAAAAGCGTTTAATTCTTTCTGATGAGCAGCGAAGAAGATTAGCGGTTCTGGCCAAAAGAATTGGCGTGCGGTACAAATATATACAGCTCATTAAATTATGCTATCATTATACCGTTTAATTCTTGAAAAAACGAGCAGTTATGATAAATTTTGCCGATGGAAACAACAACGGATCAAACCAATGCTAGTAAATGGTTAAATGTACCAATCATTGCAATAATCGCTCGGCTTTTATGCAGGGAATTAACACTTCAAAATGAATATCTTCGACAAGAAAATAAGATTTTAAAATCTAAAACTCAAAAACGATTAAGTTTTACCGATGACGAACGAAGAACTTTGGTTGAAGCTGCCATGGCAATGGGCAAAGATTTGATGACGCAAGTTGTCAGTATTGTTAGCCCTAAAACAATTCTGGCATGGCAGCGAAAACTTGAAAATGAAAAGTGGGATTATTCAGATCGAAGAAAAAAACAATCCCGGCAGACCCAAAATAGCTTTCGATATCGAGCAGCTTGTCTGTAAAATGGCCCGTGAAAATGAGTGGGGTTATGAACGGATTCAAGGTGAACTGGAAAAGCTAGATATTAAAATCTCTAAAAGCAGCGTTGCTAATATATTAAGAAGAAACGGACTTCCTCCATCACCTGACAGAAAAGGATTGAGCT
>JBDKUM010000108.1:0-3526 GCA_039679715.1 Phycisphaerales bacterium | reverse complement strand
TGACGAAAAAGGCAAAGTCTATTATTGAGATTAAAATAAATAGAGCCTTAAATAATTCCAAAACCTGAGATTGCTTCGTCGTCCTGCTACGCAGTACTTCTCGCAATGACATTAAAACGAAAAAGGCCGACTGATGAGTCGGCCTTTTTTTTAAGCCATTAAATAACTCCCCGAATGAATCGGGAGGCTAACAAATTATTTACTTTTTCTTTTCGCCTGTAAGTTTAACAATCATTGGCTCCATAGCTTTTGCCCAGATTTGATAACCTTTTTCATTTGGGTGAAGAAAATCAGGCATCACATCTCTTGAAAGCTCACCTTTCTTATTAAGAAACTTTTTGTTAATATCGAGATAGTAGATTGTTTTATTATCAGCAATTTTTTTGATTAATTTATTCGCAGCATTGTTCTTTTTCCATTGAGGATTAAGTGCAACAGACTGAGAATCCTTGGCAGGCTGGTTCGAAGAATCAGATCGCGGGAAAATAGAGAGAATTAAAACTTTTGTGTTCGGCAATCTTGTCCTAAGTTCGCAAACAATAGCTTTAACGCCATCAGCAATTTGCTCTGATGTGTAATCATTTCCTCCCGAATTGTTTGTGCCAATCATCAGAACCGCTAGTTTAGGATTGATATTGTTGACTTCGCCATGCTCCAGCCTCCACAGGACATGCTCTGTTCTGTCGCCGCTGAAGCCCATATTTACAGCATTTCTTTTTGCGTAATACTGATCCCAAACAGGTTTTCCGACTCCATCCCAACCGTGAGTAATAGAATCGCCGATCATGAGAATGTCTACATTGCCTTGTTTTTCTCTTTCAAGTACACCCTGATGACGCGGCATCCACCAATCCGATGTTGTTCTTTCGACTGGTGTAACGGCTTTATGTTCACCGATTTTTACTGTACATGGATTTTCTGCGGCAAAACAAAAAGTAAATGCCGAAAGACAAAACATTAATACAAGAAGTTTTTTCATTTTTTTAACCTTTCAAAAAAAAATTATTTAGAGAGAAACCAGCTAGCGAGATTAAAATAAAAAATCAATGTAACGACATCGGAAACTGCCAAAACTATGGGTCCTGCGGCAATTTTGGGATCAATACGAAGCTTTCTTATTATTGCGGGAATGATAATTCCCAATATGCATGCGGTTGTCATTGATAAAAAGATGCTAAGAAGGATTACGATTGTCGCGGCCAATTGCTTTTTCCATAGAAGCGCGATAAGTCCTACAGATACTCCGCCGCCAATACCGAGTACCAAAGCAATTATCAATTCCAAGCGGAGAGTTCTGGTAAAGTGTTTCCAGTAGATTTTTTTTGCGGAAAGAGCCTGTAAAGTAATAGTCATTGACTGCATACTGACGCTTTCGGCCAGAGCAAGTATTATTGTTATAAATAACGCAAGGATTGTAACCTGGCTAATGAGAAGCTCGTATCTGCCGGCGATAAAAGCGCAAATAAGTCCGCTGACTATATTAAATAAAAGCCAGGGGAAACGGTCTTTAAAAGTGCCCGCCAGTGAAAGCTTTTTGCCTTGAGCCAGATGAATACCGATTAACTGGAAGACATTGTCCTGCTCGCTTTTTCTCGCGAACGCATTGACTTCATCGGTGAAGAGAGAAATATCGATTACGCCTTGGATTTTCTTTTCCTTGTCAACAATTGGCAGAGCAAGAAAGCGATGTTCGAGAAATTTATTGCATGCATCGAGAACGGAATCATAATTGTAAACAAAAACCACGTTTTCAATCATGATATCAGATAAATTTTGTTTGGTGTCGCTGTTTAGCAAGCGACGAAGAGGTAAAACGCCGACAAGGGATTGGCTGTCATCGACGATATAAATATAAACGATTTCGTCAGTTATATTCTGGCTGCGAATGAATGTTAAAGCTTGTGAGACGGTGTTTGTCTGCGGGAGCGCGACTACATTTTTGCCCGCGTATTTAATAACAGGGTCATTCAATCGATCCGTTCTAATTTTTGCTGTCACTGGTCTTGTCCTTAAGCCCTTTTAAACGATAAGGCTTAAGCGATGTTTTGGCAAGAATAAACTTATAATAGCGCAAAAAAATCAGGCAGCTTGAGTCTAGCAGGCGATGGATTTCATTTTCTTCTATCCCTAACCTTTAAGCTTCGACTTTGCAAAGTCCGTTCTGCGGCTGCCTGAGGCGGTCATCCGTTACCGCTGAATTTTCCTGTATATTTTCCGATTTGTCCGGTGCTTCATTGTTAACAAAAGACTGCATCAGCCAATTTACTAAAAATTTTACGAAATCGGCCGGTACCAAATGAAAACCGGAATTTAAAATTTTTTCTTCAACCAGCGAAGCGATTGTTCGTGCGCTTGCTGAATCGAGATTGTGTTCGGCAATCAAAGAATTTATAATTTTAGATTTATTCCAGGGCTGAATATTATCAGCCAAAGCTGTTATCCTTGCTGAACCGGCTTTTACGACCTGTACTCTTGAACGTAAAAGATTTCGACGATAATTGTGCTCCGATAAAACTTGTGCGGCAAAATCGAAACCAGTAGAGCTTAGAACCGCTTTGATAATCGAAAGAATTTCACTGCTTGTTATAGTATCAGAGCCGTAATTATTATACAAATAATAAGTAACAGATTCGGCGAGCTGTGACGCGAGAAAGGTATTCTTCTCGGCAGGTTCAACAAAGGCATTGACGAATGAGGCAATTACCTTCGTATGAAGATATGGTTCCTGACTACCATCAGCTTTTATTACCTGTAACTGCAATTTATTATTCCTAAAAAAACAATTTAGAATAACTTTGGCTGACTAGCATCATCGGGTTGAGCAATCGCGGCGGTAACTTCATCAATCAAATCACCTGCGTCATCGAAATGCCGATATACACTTGCGAACCGGATATAAGCAACTTTGTCAGCGGATCTCAGATGTTTCATTGCGCTTTCACCGATAAATTTCGAATCTACTTCCCGGTCCGAATGTCTGAAGATGTCCTCTTCAATCTTATCTGCAATCTGCTGAATCTGTTCTGCAGAAACAGGCCTTTTATAACAAGCCTTTTGCAGACCGGAAATGACTTTTTCCCTGTCATACGGAACTCGCGAATTGTCTTTTTTAATGACGCTTAATTTAAAGCTTTCGCCAACCTTTTCATAGGTTGTAAAGCGTCTTTTGCATGAAAGGCATTGCCGTCTACGTCGAATTACTCTTCCAGCTTCGCTCGACCGCGAGTCAATTACTTTGTCCTGATTTTCCTTGCAATAAGGGCATTTCACGAGTTTTTATCACCGGAAAAAAATACTACATTTAGATTGGTAATGATTTTAAAACCTATATGTAGTATGTCAATGAAAAACAAACAAAAAATAAGGATTTGTAAGAAGTGGGCTGTGAGTTATTATTTTTGTTTGATGCAAAACGTTTAAGGTAAGATAGTAATGGTAAATGGAAAGAATAATTCACAGGCGAGAAAATTTAATATTTATTTAAAATTTATATTTGGGATTTTCTTGAATGGATATTTTTAAGCGC
>JBDKUM010000107.1:0-12530 GCA_039679715.1 Phycisphaerales bacterium | reverse complement strand
CTCCTAAGAACAGGTTGAAAAAAATTGGGACATCCCGCCAGTCGGGTAAGCCCGTCTACCGTGGTCATAGTACCACATAACCGTTCAATTGTGAGGTCTGGCTTTCATAGTTTCTCTGTGGTTGGAGCACAGCGCAAACCCCCGGTTTTTTCGGGATTTTGTTGCCTCGCAAAACAAAATCAGAGGGGGTGAAAGTATATTCGTTTTCATTCACCCCGCTGTTAAAATCATTTTAATTTCTTATAGCCAAAATTTTCTCCATGCATTTTACATCTCCTTGTAAAAAAGAATCAAAACTTATGCCTTTCTTACGCCTTGTGCACTTGTACCCTTATGCTCTTGTGTTCTGCACTTGCGTTCTTATGCCTTGTGTTCTTATTTCTTGTGCTCTTTATTCCTCGTCTCTTGTGCCCTTACGCCTTGTGCTCTTATTAATCCGGCTGGGTTCTCATCTTTTTACCATCCCAATTGCGGTACCATTCGACCTGCAGATCCGCAAAGAGGATATTGAAGCCGGTTCTATGCGGGCCTGGCGTACGGTTCGGCTCGGCTGTTTCTCCTCGTGGGTAGTACCAGAGATAACCTCTCGGGTCCTTTGGACTGTCATTGGGGTCGATGTTTGAGAAAAGTTCGGGTGCGTTATATGTAGGTTGTTTAACAAACGGTAAATCATAAAGGATGATAAATGTTTCAGGTTTTTTTACTCTATCAGGCGTCAGGTAATAGTAGTCTTTTTTGATTGGTGATATTGGCGGAATATTTTGTATTTTACCTTTTGATGAGATACCATTTTGAGTATTGTCATTGAACGCGTATGCTGTTTCACCTTCCTCGAGTTCTCTGCCTGCCCTGCTGTTATAACAATAGCTGACTTCTGCATGCTGGCGAACAAGCATTGGGCAGTTATAGAGTTCCTTCTGCTTATGATACCCCCACAGTGAAATTGGAACGCCGAGCATACGGTTTTTTGCGATATTTGGGTCTTTCAAAAAATCAGACCATTCGAAATTGTCAAAGATGCAAACTGGATAAACTTTGTTATCCATCGCGTAAGATTGCACGCAAATGCCGAGCTGACGAAGGTTATTCCGACAAAATACTTTGTATGAAATTTCGCGGGCAGAGCCGAGGACAGGTACAAGAATTGCGATTAAACCGGCAATGATAGTAACTACAACTATAAGTTCGGTAACGTTGAATCCTTTTCTTTTAAGCATGTCTGCACATCCGCAATGAAATTGAAATTAATCCCAAATACAGTTAAGGCCAAAGGGATATTTAATTTATATATTTTTTGAAAGTATTTGTCAATTAAGTCTTTTTATGGGGTTAATTTAACTCAAGAAAAACAACTTTTTGACTCAATAAATGGAAAAAAAACCAAAAACCCGAATTCTAATAAAATTCTAACTTTGAAAACACACAAATTGAACAATTTTTAATTAATCTTTCAGGACTTGTTTCAATGATGAATTAAGGACATAACAAACTCATGAATGTATTAATGAAAAAAGGAACTATCTGTACATTGGTAGTATTGATTGGGGTAATTAGTATATGTAAAAGCACAAAAGCTGTAACACAATGGGAATCTGGCGCAAATTCGCCAAAGTATGATTTTAAACATCCGACGAATTGGCTTGAGCTTGGAGGAGATTTTCGATTTCGCGCAATTTATGATAATAATCGCAGGCTTGATAATCAGGAATTAGGGCACGACAGAAGCCAATTGCGTCTTCGCGCAAGGACATGGGCTAAATTCAAGATAACAGACGATATCGCTTTCAATCTGCGGATTATAACAGAACCAAGATATTATATTGAAGCTGCGGCGGAACCCAAACATTATGCATACAATGAAGCATTGATAGATAATTTTAATTTAACTATGCGAAACGCGTTTAATCTGTCGCTTACGATTGTCGCAGGCAGGCAGGATATAACTTTGGGCAACGGATGGCTTGTGGCCGATGGTACACCGCTGGACGGCAGCAGGACTGCATATTTCGACGCGTTAAGGTTCATTTATGAATACGATAACGATACGACTATGAATTTTATCTGGGTGCAGAATTATGCAGATACTGCTAAATATTTAAAACCATTTAACGATAGAGACATTGACCTTTCTGAACAGGGTGAACGCGGAGCGATTTTTCATATCAACAGGAAAACAGGCACAGACGCGGGAATTGACGGCTATTTCATTTATAAACACGATTCAAACAGAAATACAGCCAGAGGTTCAGAAGGTGAAATTTATACAATCGGCGCAAGAAAATACGGCAAACTGAACGAAAGTTGGGAATACAGCACTGAATTTGCACCGCAATTCGGACATAAAAACGGCAAAAGTCTTGGTGCTTTCGGAACAAACAATCAGTTGGTATACAGCTTTAAAGACGAACATAAAAACAAACTGTATTTCGGTTACGAATATCTTTCAGGAAATGACGACCCTGATAAATATTTCGACAGAGGCTGGGCACGTATGGACACATGGAGCGTACTTTATCAGGGCGAGATAGACGGCATTGACGGCAGAAAATATGAAGCTTCGAATATGCACAGGCTTTATGCGAATTGGGAAACTTATCTTTCCGAAAAGGTTTCACTTCGCTCGGATTATAATATTCTTTTCGCAGATGAAAATACATTCGCAGGCGGAACCAACGGTTTGAGCAAAAACGGCAATTTTCGCGGACAACTGGTTAAGACAACTCTTAAATATAAAATGTCAAAATCAATCGAACACAGGCTCGAAGGCGAAGTTTTCCTGCCCGGCGATTATTATAATAATGATAGAAACGATGTCGCGGCACTGGCAAGATATACGCTCATTTATACGTGGTAAAACTAATTCATTAATTGAAATTTGATCAATGTTTGAATAGCGATTACCGGCATATATAATATTTAGTGCATTTCAACGCTGCATGTTCCAATCGCAGGTCTATAAAAATTGAACTGAACATTCGGATGGTCTGCCAACAGCGACATCGGAACAGATGAATCGGGAATCTTTTTGCCTATCATTAAAGTAGTTAATCGCATCCCAAAAGGATTATCATGTGTCCCTGCATGCCAAATCGATACCTTTTCCGCTTTCCATGTCTGAACAGGACCAACGGTAAGGGCCTGTGTCGGAACGCCTGTTACTACCCCGCCTCCGCTGGTTCTTGCGTTTTGCATGATCGTTACAGGATGAAGATTAACAACTCGCGTAGAAAGCTCTCTATATTCCTTCGGTGTCGGTGGATTATCTTTGTATTTGCCTTCGCGTTTAACAGGATCATTGAAAGCCCAATGCTTTATATCACCCTGTCCGCCCTGCATAACCGCACATCTTGCACCTTCCCAGCTTTTGATATATTTTGCTGTATCTGCTTTTGGAAAATGAAGATTTTTGTCCGGCATTCTCAATTTTGCATTTATCTTATCAAAACACATCTCCCTGTCTGCTTTTTCAAACGATAACGGATTTGTCGCCGGAACTTCTTTGCCATTGATATACCATTCATCCATTCCCCAGAAATGGCACGTCTTCAAATTCAGTTCAAGTTCATTTACTAATCTTGCAACTAAAGGTAATTGCTCTGTTGGCCCTATAGGACCGCAAATACCAACAGGATTATCCTCTGTGGATTGCTTCCATGCATTAATATATTCAAGAGCTTCGGCAAGATAAAAATCCTCAAGGGTATCATAAAACACAACCTTGAAACCTTTTCTGCTCATTTGCAGCATATCATCGGCCGTCAATTTCGCAGCGTCATTTAGAATCTGGTCGTCTAATGTTGTATAATCCCACCAATCTGGCGCTAACATACTAATCTTGCGTGACATTGTTTATTTCTCCATTACTAAAGATTGTAATTCCGTTTTCAAAATATTATCCTGCGGATAACTATGGCCCAAATGCTGTCTGAAAGCCTCCGCATATTTACGATTAATTTCCAAGCCTCTTTTGGCCGCGTATCTTTTCATCGACTCAATATATTCATCCATACCGTGATGAGCAAGCAGCCAGTCTCTTTGGCTCTTATGACAGCAAAGCATCTTTTCTTTTATATCAATCACTGATGTTATATCAACATATGTTGATGGTTCGATAGCTTTACCGAAAATGTCTTTGCCTTCCATCGCATCGGCATAATATAAATATGGGACAAAATCATAAGCCTTTATGCCCGGAGTTTCGACATTAGGTATGCCGCAGGAAAAACACGCTGTACGAACGAGATGAGAAGTGTTTTCATGGTCAATAAAATAATCCTGCGGACTGGCTGTGAAAACTATTGCAGGTCGTACCTTGCGTATAATGGCAATTGTTCTAATCAACGATGGCTTATCGTACATCACAAACACATCTTCAAGTTCGTTGCAATGATACTGACCATTCAGATTAGCCGCTGCATCAGCAGCTTCTTTTTTACGAATACTGCTAATTTCTTCACGGCTGTGAGTCGCAGAGCCGCAATCGCCGGCCGTCTGGGTAGCAATATGTATCTGCCAGCCTTTTTGCGTTAAAAGAGCCAATGTCCCTGCACATCCAAATTCACAATCATCAGGATGACACAAAAATGCTAATACTGTTTTATTATTCATTTTTAATTTCTTAAATTAATTTCAGATATTATTTTTTCTATCCATTTAGTTACGTGTTTTATTTCTTTCAGAGATAACAAAGGTGCGATATTCTGAAAGCTGCGCATTGGTTCATCTTCAATACAAAGTGCGATAAAATCAAGCAATTCGTCTTTGATTTGATTATTAGCGGGTTTAATCATGCCTTCAACATGGCATTTAATCTCCATATCATCAACCCAAAGCTGCTTTGAGAGAAGATCGCCCTTCCATTTATGGCCGCCCTGAAAAATTTCGATTTTTCTTTCTTTCGTATCAGCGGTCTTAAGCCAGGAAACAAATATCGTCCCTTTAATTCCATTTTGATGCTGTATCGAAAGCAAAATTTCATAAACCTGGTTGTTAAAAAGTTTATAGTCCTTAATTTCGATATTTTTTATGTTGCCAAAAAAGTATAAAGACAAATCCAAATCGTGAATAAGTTTATCGGTGATTATGTCATCGGTTATCCGGCTATCGTGTTTTTGAGTACGAACAAAAGAATAATTTTTTGCCAGCGGTTTGGCATTTTTGAGCAATGAAACAATCTTGACGCTAACAGGATTGTACCTTTCAACGTGGCCGGCCATTAAATTGCATTTATTTTTTTTCGCAATCTCGAATAATTCGTTAATATCAGAATCAGAAGTTACAATTGGTTTTTCAACAAATGTATGAACGCCCCTGCTTAAACTTTCAGCAGCTATATGTTTATGAGTATTTGTGGGAGTAGCGACAATTAAAATATGAGGTTTTGTTTCATCAAGCAAACGGGTAATATTATCGTAGGTTTTAATTTTGTCGAAACGAACAAGCATTTGCGGATTAATGTCGCACAGACCGCAAATGCTTATCTTGCTTAGATGCTTAATTACATTTCCTTTGTAATAATCTTCATAATCACCGGCCGCAAGCTGGCGCAAAGCATTTAAGTGATAACCACCCATTTGCCCCATACCAGCTATCGCGACTTTGATTACGTTCGTATTATTCGGGATTAAACTCAATTTAACTCAAGTACAGCGGCATAACTGTAAATTTATTTTAAAGATATTTTTTTGCCCGATGCACAGGATTTTTTTTCAGCCAGCAGAAGCTTAACAGAATCGAGCGAAGCTTTTGGAGTAATAATTTCTGGTACGGGCATTTTGCTTACCGCCTTTATAAAATGCTGCAATTCGCAGGAATAGCCGTCGCCCTTTGCAACTTTCGGGATAATAACTTTCCCTTTCGCAGGAGCGATTTTAAACGTTGGTGTCTGCGTGCAATTATAAGAAATTGTAGCATTTTCAAGCGCAACATTAAAACTCATTTCAAAACCAAAACCAGGATTCATAATCCAGCCGCCTTCAGCAGTTACAACTTTGCCATCCTTGAAAATATAACTTGTAACAATGTGGTCGTAATCTTTGCTTGGTCCCTTTACGCCTTGGGAAAATACTTCTTTAGGCATTCCGAAAAGATACTGAATAAAATCGCTATCATGGACATGTAAATCGAGGGCTGCTCCGCCTGATTTATTTTTGTCCATAAGCCAGTTATTCCATGACCATGTCGGAGTAAGACTTAAACGTTGAAAAGTAGCGGCCATAACCTTGCCGTATTTTCCAGAATCGATAATCTCTTTAAGTTTTGCATATTCGGGCCAAAATCTTATGCAATGACCTATCTGCAATAATTTTTTCGAAGCCTTTGCCGCGTCTGTCATTTTTTTGCATTCGCCGATAGTCATTGCCATCGGTTTTTCACAAAATGTATTAACGCCAGCATTTAAAGCTTTGAGACTATACTTGCAATGCAAATATGTTGGAAGAGTAACCGAGACAACATCAAGATTTTCATTCTTGAGCATTTTGTCAAAATCTGTATAAAATGATATTCCAGTGAAATCAAGAGGCTTATCGGCTCCACTGATATTGCCGGCGGTTCCTGATGTGTTTGTAAACTTTTTCTCATCAATATCGCAGATAGCCGCAACTTTGACGTTCTTTTGGGATTTATAACATCTAAAGTGCATTTTACCCATAAAGCCTAATCCAATTATTCCTGCTTTAATCATTTTCTAATTCCTTATTTAAAAATCTTTTTCATTGCTTTTGCGGTTTTCTCGGGCCTGCCGGGGCTATAAGGGATCATTTCGGCAGTTACGAATCCATTGTAGTTGATCGACGCCAGTTCTTTTTTGATATTTTCAAAATTTACATCGCCTTCAAGTAAATCTACAAAACCTTCGGCTGTGCCTGCGGACTTTTTGAAATCTTTTATGTGCACTCGTTTGATTCTTTTGCCCAAAATTTTTATCCATTGTTCGGGATAACCTGTAAGAAGCACATTTCCAACATCGAAATAGCTGCCGACATAATTCGATTTGAAGATGTCGATAAAATCACGCATCTCCAATGGGCTAAGGAGAAACTTATTCCAGACATTTTCGATAGCAAGAGAAACACCAACTTTCTCCGCTATAGGCAGGATTTGCTTAACAGCTTCTTTTGCGCGTTCATAACAAATGTCATAAGGTATCACTTCGGCATCTGGCAAAAAGAAAACATCAACCGCTCCGGGAACAAATAAATACGCATCAGTGCTGAGCCAGTTTGTTACCTGGAGAGCTTTCTTTGTGAAATCAACAATAGCCTGGCGAGTTTTACCGTCATTAGCTGTCGGAGATTTGCCCCAGCTTTCACCGCTGGCGATGCTTGCGATTTTGATTCCTATTTTCTTAGATTGGTCAACAATTTGCTGACATTCTTCTTTACTGGTTTGATCAGTAAGAACGCCCTGACTTGCTATACAAAGTTCGATAGCATCAAAACCCAACTCTTTCGCCTGCCGCATTGCATCAATAATTGGCAATTTCGCATCAAGCCCGCCTTCAAACATCCAGTAACTAGCACTTATAAGCATTTTAAATTTCCTTTCACAATATAATATATTCTATTTTTTTGTTGACATCAATAGCAAGAAGGAACAAAATACTGGATAAAAGGAACTTATTAAAACAAGACAAAGGCCGTAATAATGAAAATTAATAATAAATACAGTAAAGATACAATCAAAAAGGAATACACTGCCGGCAGTCCCGGCCATGTAAAAAGTGCCCGCTATTTCTATTTCGACAATGTTAAAAAGAAAAATACTGAATTGGCGATCTTATGCGGCGGATACGAACAATGCGAGAGCGATTTTGAAATCAGCAGAACAAAATTTCCATTTTTCGGTCTTGTATATACCATCAGCGGCAAAGGAAAATTCACATTGAACTCAAAAGATTATCCGCTGCATTATGGTTCACTTTCCGTTTTTGGACCCAATGTTCCCTACAGGTATGTAACAGATATAGAAAATCCGATGGAACAGATTTTTATAATTTTTATAGGGAGCCAGGCAAAAGAACTTCTTGAAAAAAGCAGGCTCAAGGAAAACGCTGCGGTTAGTGTTTCAAATCCGGAGTCAACTTTGAGCATTCTTAAACAATTACTTGAAAACGGTTTTAACCAAAATACCTATACACAGGAAATATGCTGCAATTATTTGAAGTCGATACTTCTGGAACAGGCAAGCATTTCGAATAATTTATATTCCAAGAGCGTTTCGTTTGAGAGCTTTTTGAAATGTAAAACTTTTCTTGAAAATAATTTTACAAGAATCGAATCTTCGAACCAACTGGCTGAAGAATGCTGTATGGATATAAGATATATCGCAAGGTTGTTCAGAAAATATGAACATAAAAAACCCCATGAGTGTCTAATACATTTAAAAATGAATAAAGCAGCGAATTTGCTCATTACTTCAAAATTAAATGTAAATCAAATCGCAAGAATGGCAGGCATTAAAGATGCCTATCATTTTTCAAGATTATTTAAAAGAAGATTTAAAGTATCGCCGACAGAATATCGGTCAAATCCAATTTCATATTTAAACCTATAAACAAACAGCCCTTCCGCAACTCTTGAAGTTCAAAGTTGGTGCCACAGTTATGCTTAAAAGTAAATCATTGACAAAATAAAAATATGAATTTTCGCAATACGTATTACACTTTTAAATTATAACTTGCCCGCTTATAGGCGAGACTAAAACTTATCAAACACAAAAATCCTATAACGGCGGCAATAAATATGGCAGGTTTGTATGTATGGAACCTGTCGTAAATATATCCGCCAAATGGCGCGGCAATGATGGCTGTAATGCCGTGTACAAGAAAAACTACCGGATAAATAATACCGAAATTTTCATGGCCATATTCATCGGCGACCTGCGAAGGAATGTTGGCGATCATACCACCGTAACTGATTCCAATTAAGATAATAATTATAATAAAACCTATCGAGCCTGCGAGCCCGCCTGTCAAGAGCAGCAGAGCACTTAATGATACCAGAAACAAAATTGCTTTTACGGTCGAGGCTTTGAAGCGGTCGTGCATTGCGCCGCCGGCGACTCTGCCAAAGGCGTTGCCAATGGAAATGAGGCTTATAGCCAGAACGGCGATGGAACTTTCATAGCCAAAAAAAATTGTAACAGGCTTGAGATTGCCTAAAATCATCAGGCCGGGGAAAGTACCCAGGCCGGTGGTAATCGCAAGAATATAGAAGCGGGGTTTGCAAAAGACATGATTTAATTTGACAGACGGAATAATCGTTTTTTTGTGATAAGCATCGGGATTTTTAATAATGGCCGCACAAATGAGAATCGCGATACCATAAATAATACCGACGGTTCTAAAAATGTCCATCACATCCCATTGACGGTTTAGAAGTGATTGAACAATGAACGACAAAATGACTGCACCAAACCCATAACCCGCTACGATCATTCCGCAGGCAAAACCTTTTTTGTTTTCAAACCATCGAATGATAACAGCCAACACGCAGGCATATCCGAACCCAATCGCAATGCCGGTAGTAACGCCGTAGCTAAGCCATAAGGCAAGAAAATTTGTTTTACTATGTCCCGCGGCAAAATAGCCTGCGAATAAGAGTAAACCACAGGCAACAATCATTGCTCGGGGACCAAAGCGAGTTTCGAGGCGGCCTGTAAATAAAATTGTAAAAGTCAACAGGCATATTATTGTTCCGAAAACGATTTGCGTCTGGGTTGTGTTGTAGGAATAATTCTTTACAAGTTCCGGTACGAAAATACTCCATGCGTAAATACCGCCAAGGCAGATATTAACACAAATCGCGGAGATTAATACGAGGTATCTTCTCATTTCATGAAATTTTTAAGCATGCCTTAGATTTCACGTTTTGAATTGGTTTCAATTAAGGCAAGCATTTGTTCATACTTAAGTATAGTGCTGTAACGATTGTTCAAAGGGGCTTTAATGTAGCTGGAAGCAAATAAATTTCCCATTTGAATCGCCTGGTCGATATCGATTTTATCGTTTTTAAATTTTTCTATGTTAGCGGCGACGTAAGTTACAACGCCGGCCCGGAACGAATCTCCTGCACCGACTAAATCAGTAACGCCTTGTCCCATAAACTTTGAAGTAATTTTTTGCGGGCCAATTACATTTCCTTTTGCGTCTTTATAAATTATATGCGCGCCGTCTTTAACGGTAACACCAAAAATTTTGAAATTTTTATATTGGGCAGAGAGGAATTTAAGGAAATTTGCGATAAAATCCTGTTCTGATATGTTTTGGCCGAATGTATTGGCTATCATTCTGGCTTCGTCATAAGAAGTAAAGAAAATGTCGAGCTGGGGCAAAAGTGGTTTTAAAAGTTCATATTCAGGAATCGAAGTTTTTTCAGCGATTAACTTTTGCGGATTTCCAGTTAAAGTGTGGCTATCGACAATGGTTACAATTCCTTTTTGCCTGCATGATTTCATAAAATCAGCGAGGTCTCTGCCATTGTTGGCATCGCCGCGGTCTGAAAGGCCTGAATACATATAAAAAACTATTTTGGGCGATAATTTTTCGACGGTTTTCTTAAAATATTCAAAATCGAAATCGTTATTAGCGTTTGGGAAATATGCGATTCCGCCGCGTTCGTGATTAACTTTCTCATAAATAAATGTCGTACCTGTCGGCAGATCGGGATGAATGAATGTCTGCGACATATCGACATTATTTTTTTTCATCATGTCGTAAAAGAATCTGCCTTGAGCGTCGAGGCCGTTGAAATCGCCTTTGCCGAGATTTACTCCAACCGCGACATTAAGGCCGGCTTTCACGATTAAAGGCGCAGTGTTGCCGGGGCCGCCTGCCGTAACCATGCCATTATCTATCCATTGCTTATACTGCTTTGGGGTATACGGGGGCATATCGGCAGTTTTACACCTTGCAAGACCGCCGGGACCTGCGAGCTTTTCGGTAAACGCAAATTCATCGCTGCGAAAATCAGCAACAGCGGTATTCAAAATTAAAACATCAATCGACATAGAAATACCTATAATAAGTTATATTTGGATGATAACAAATTATAGATTTTCTCACAAGCATTTTTCGCATTAAGATATGACCGTCATTTCGAATTTTTAATTTTTAACTGCTTCTTATCTTTAAAATCATCGTACAGGAGGCAGGCAGGTTTAGTCGCGTCATTTTGATTTTTCGCGACGGTCATGGCGAAAATCTTAATCTTATCATTCGCAGGGAGAACAACCGATTTGGCGCCTGCAGGAATATCCAAAGCATACTTGAACATATAAGTAAATCTATAAGCGTCGTTGGCTGTTTGGGTGTGGCGATGTTTGCCGAACCACGCAATTGTATCGCGTTTGATAAACGGAGCATCGATCGCCTTTAAAGTAAATCGTCCTTCATAACTTACTTCAGGGAATACTTCATTGAATACACGGTTGTACCACTGGCCGACAAATCCCGTCCAGCTTTGTACACCCATAAATGTTTCCTGCGAACCGATTTTGAAAACATCTTTTGTATCTTCATCAGCGGCAGCAAGGATGTAAAGACGATTATATTTACCTTTCGGCAGTTTAATTTCCTGTCCTTTGCAAACAACGACATTGTTCTGTCCGTCAGCTTTCGGGCTTGTTGTAAATTCCACACTTTCGCTTGTGATAACACAAGGCATAAGTTCAGCTGCATAAGAACAATCCTGTGCCATTTTGCCATCGGCTTTATTTTTGTCTGAACTGATAACATCTGCATTGTAATCAAGTTTGACAAATTCATAATCAGGTTTCGCGATTTTCTGACGAGTAGATTTCAATTTAAGAGCGAAGGTGCGAATGCCATATGTACCGATATCGAATGTCAGTTTTGAATCTTTTACAACAGCATCGGCAATTTTGAATTCCTGGCCATTAACTTCATAAGCAGAAATAATGCCATTTCCAATCAAAAGCTGAACATTGCTTGCGGGTTTTCCAAGCAGTTCTTTAACACGAACTATAACAACATCTTCTCGCTCGGCTTTTTTAATCGCAAGGATTTCAACCTGATTAGTATTGACAGAAGCGAAAGAACATGATTTTCCTGCTTTGCCTTTGTGAATTGGAGCTTCAAAGACGGCCAAAGGCTGGTTCAATTTGCGACCCTGCCATGATGTCTCGCCGTCGGCCCAATTTGATTTATGGCCATAAATAGCGTATTTGAATTCGTGTTTGCCCCAATCCTGCCAGCACTGCTCTGTGAAATCATTTCTGTCGTCAGTGTTTGGACTGTACAAAAGCGTAAGACGAATAACATTATCAGATGGTTTGTCAGAACCGTATTTGCAGTCTTCGAGAATGCTCACGCCGTAATTGCCGCTTATATCTGTAAGGTCAAACCATTCGTGCGAAGGCACTTCGTATTTCTTTTCGTGATTATTGCCTCTTTCGATTGTACCGAGGCCGAGATTGTAAGTGGCGTTGAGATTTGAAACTGTTAACGGGAATTCGGCTTTGAGCGAACAGCCCTTGGTTTGCCATTCTATTTTGTTATCAACTTCGAC
>JBDKUM010000106.1:0-5832 GCA_039679715.1 Phycisphaerales bacterium | reverse complement strand
TATAATTTTCTCTTGCTACAGTTTTTCCTGCTTTTTATCTACTGAATTTTCATGAACATGCCCTGGCATGCCAAAGGGGTATTCTTGACAATGTGTATGTAGTAAGCTATAATAATTTACGTTATATGCCGGTATAGCTCAGTTGGTAGAGCATCTCATTCGTAATGAGAGGGTCGTAGGTTCGAATCCTATTATCGGCTCCAGTGAAATCAAGCCTTCGCAGGTTCTGCGAAGGCTTTTGTTATGTAATCTTGTATGCAAAATTGTATGCAGAAACGGGCAAAAAATAAAAATTTGTCATTATTTTATTCCATTTAACACGCCTTAACGTGTCTTTTTAAATCTTTTTTCTAAATCGGTCAGAGATTTTCTACGCTCCAACGGAATCAAATGGAAATATCTTTTATAAGTGACAGAGATATCACTGTGGCCGAGACGCCGGGACACATAACTGATGTCTTCATGTTCGGCCAGAAGGTGGCTGGCGTGGGTATGTCGCAAGCAGTGAAAGCTTAACCGGGTAACGCCGCAGTCATCGCAAAAGTCAGGGAACCAGGAACTAACCGTATCGGGATGCATGGGAAGACCATCTTCCCGGCAAAAAACTAAATTATCCTTTGCGTATACGTCACCTAACCGCGCTTTATGCGTGGCCTGCGTTTTAGCTATCTGCCGGAAAACGTTGATTACCGCTTTGGTAACTTCGATCTTCCGGCGTTTTTTATTTTTTGTCAGTTTGTATTCATACCCGCGCTCTTTTGTATGCACAAGTGCACGTTTTACAAAAACGGTATTATCGGTATAGTTAATAGCATCCCAGGTCAAGCCAAGAAGTTCACCGCGCCGCATGCCGGTTCGGAGAGCAACAAAAATTAAACCATAATAAGAAGTGTCGGCAGCATGCTTTTCCAGAGTTGTAATTTCCTCTTTGGTAAACACCTTGACTAAATCTTGATCCGGGTCATAATCGGCAGGGCGTTCTGGCTCCGGTAAGTCAATCCGTTCCGCGACATTGCGCTGAATAATTTCATCCTTGTATAGAGCGTCATTCAATATTCTGCGAATCACACCGTGATGGAAAACAACAGTTTCCTTTCCTACTGGCTTAAATACTTTTTTCCCGGTTTTCCTTCCCCGTTCAAGCTGGCCGACTTCATAAATTTTGTTGTAAAAGGTGAGCAGATCGGAGCGGGTTAATTCACATAACTTAATGTGTCCTATCCAGGGAACAATGCGCAGGTTGATACAATTTTTGTAATTGATATAAGTCTTGGAAGCCAGCTTTTTAGCTGCCGGAGTTTCAAGCCATTTTTCAAAATACTCTTTAACGGTCAGTTTAGAAAGAGGCGTGTAAGTCTTTTCGGCCAAGGAAGCAAGTATTTTTAACTTTTCCGCTTCTGCAACCTCCATATCGGTAGTCTTTAGCAGGCGGGATTCCGTCTTTCTTTTTTTAGTGACAGGGTCAATTCCGTAATCAATAATCAATGTCAGTGATTTTTTAGACCTTGCCAGAATACGGACAGTAGCCACACTCATAACCTTCCTTTCGTTTATCGTTGTTGCAGACGATCCAATAGAGCCTCTTGCAATACTTTCGAAAAATTGATGCCTTGCTTTTCCGCTTCTACATTCAGCCAGCTTGGAAGCGTCAAATTTTTCCGTACAGTTCGTTGATCGTTTTTCCTGCGATACTCTGCAAAATCAATATCGACAAGGGTAATAATATCATCATTTTTAGTACGCGCTACTTTTTCAAGAGCAGAGGGGGCGGGAAGCTGTTTTTCTTCATCCTCTAAATAGCAGCCGGTAATTCCAATAGCATCACGGGCCATAGCAATAGCGTCGGCAACGTCCTTGCCCTCAGTATTAATATCAAAATCGGGAATATACACCACATAATCACTATCACACTTGCTGATAACAATAGGATAGACAGCTTTCATAAAATAACACTCCTTTGATATCAAACACAGGGAGCTATTTCAGCCCCCGGCGCTTGATGATTGCTTTTGCGAGGTTTTCATTTAACTCCATGTGGCGCGGAATGGTTTCGCAATATGTACCATCGGTATATATGTCATGGTTTGCACCATTCCTTGCGAGTTACCAACCATTCTTTTCTAAACGCCGGATTAAGTCTTTACGTTTCAATAAGATCACCCCACACCCTTATTATACGCATTGTATGCGTATAAATCAAGAAAAAATGCGCATATAATGCGCAAAAGAATAAAGGAGTTTTATCAGTTAGGAAATGCTTTAGGCTAAGCCTGTAAGGCGTGACCCATTTTTTGAAGTGGAAGCTGATAATGTTTCCCCTTTTTCCTCTGCATCCAACTGCTGACGAATCAACTCTTCTTTTTGTTCGCGGGTCAGCCTTTCGTCATTGACAACGGGGCGGGTGGATATGGTTGCCGCAGTTTCATTTTGATGATTATATGCTAGAGATATTTGCCGCCAAAACTCTTTAAAATTTTCACGTTGTGTTTGATCAAGACTGAGGTAAGCGCTTAAAAATTTTTGTTCGGTATCATCCAAATTGAGCAACTCTGCGGCTTTGGATAATACCGTTTTTTTGTTTTCGGCAAACAGTTCACCTTCGCCGGTGCGGAGCCAGGTTTCATTAACATTAAATAATGTACAGATTAAACGAATGTTTTGGTCAGATACATTTTTTTGTGGCTGTTCCATCCAACTAACGCCGGATTGCGTAATACCTAGTTTTTCGGCAAATTCTTTTTGGTTAAAGCCGAAATACTTTCTTATTTCTTTTATTCGTTCGTTCAAGAAAATGCCTCCTTTCTTGTTTAACACCATAATACAAGTCACTTGTATTAAAGTCAAGAAAAAGATTTAAAAATCATTGACAAGTACAAGTGGCTGGTATAATATTGAATCAAACAAACAAGTCACTTGTATTTTGAAACAAGTAATCAATCAATATCGAAAGGAGTTGAAAACAATGACTGAAGAAAAGACAAGCCTGTTTGATGATGCAGCGGAAATGATAGAAATTTTTCGCTCACTCCCTGAAATGGAAAAAGCAATTGCAATTGCCTATGTGATGGGATGTACGGGAAGCCCACTAGACGCCGCCATCCGTCTACCGAAGCAGGGGGAAAAAGACCCGGCAGCTTAACACTGCCGGGAGCCTGTCAGTTACTGCTTATTAAGCTATAAAAGGTGTCTTCGCTGATTATCTGCAAATCGCTTCCGTTAAGAATAAGGGATTGTGCCTTTTTTAGCTTAGAACTTTGGCCGTCTTTAATTGTTTTGCAATAATCAAGGTTTCCTAAAACCAAGAAGTTAGTTTTTTTAGTAACTGAATCGGAACAAGAGCCGCCTAAATCCACAACAATCTGCATGGCGTCTCTGCGAATCATTCTCTCTAATGCACCGGTAAAAACACAGTGCTTTTTATAAAGTGGATGGTCTTCATTAAACACTGTATTTTGGGTTGTTATATGAGAATAATTATTTTTCTTTTTAAACAATGCGGGTAAGTCCAAGTGGTTATCAGATAAATATTTATCAATAACCTGATAAAGAGAAAAAACAGCTTCACAATCGGTCATAGCCCGATGGGTGGGAATAACTGGCAGCTTAAAATGTTCTGCAAGGGTATAGAGAGTATGCCTTGATACGTCGGGGAAAAGTTTTCTGGCTATCCGCATAGTGTCCATAAGATTATTTGTAAACGGTCTTTTTATGACTTCCATACTGACATCGTAAATAAAATTAACATCAAAATGGACATTGTGCCCTACAACTACATCGTCACCGACAAATTCAAGGAAAGATGGAAAAATAGTTTCAATAGTGGGGGCAGAGGACAGCATTTCATTAGTTATTCCGGTGAGACCACTAATGAAGCTGCTGACCTCTTCCATTGGATGTACAAGAGATTGAAACATATCGTGTTTCTGTTTATTACGGACTCTAATTGCTGATAATTCAATGATTTCATCAAAATGGGGATCAAGGCCAGTCGTTTCAATATCGATGATAGTGTAATCACTTGAAAGAACAGTAAGACTTTCCCCTTTTTCTGTACGCTGGTTTAATGTTTTTCCGGTAGATATGTCTTCTATAATTTCAATGGTTCCATCATCATTAATTTTTATGCCAAAAGAGAGTTGCATTATTAATCGCCTCCTTTCGAGGTGACTATTCGACAACAATCCAAAAATTTCCTATCAAAATTAATCAAAAGAGAGAAGGTGAAAAAGTGACCAGCATGGACAAAAAGGAAGCCGACATGCGCAAGCTTATTGAAGCATTACGAAAATCCCCAGAAAAGGCAATATTTGAAGTTGTTATATTGTCATATGCGCAAGGTTTGGAAGCTGGGGCAAACTTAGCGGTAAAAAAAGACCCGGCAGCGTAATACTGCCGGGCGGGGAAGAAAAAAATTATTATTCGTTTACGGCGTAAAAAATAACTGCTCAACGGCAGTTTATATAAAAAATCAGTAGCAGGGTGTCGGGATTTCTTGGACAGGTTATCGGTATCGTCCTCACTGTCTATGCGTTGCACCTTCCGGTTACACAAGCGACTTCACCGGCTTGGCTCATCATTACCCTTGTCAGAGGGCTTCCAATGAGTTAACCCGATTTGCAACCGTCAATTACTTGGCGGTGGGGCAATTGCTTACCCATTACGGCACCACTCCTACCTATTGCTTCAGTTGCTACTCCACTTAGGCTTTCCTGCATCTTGCGAATTGATTCAAAGGCTCCCGAACCGAGAAGTCCTGTGGATAATGATTGAGAGGCAAGTTTAGAAGCGGCGGAAACGCTATCAGGAACTAAAGCTAAATTCAATTTGTTATCGTACAGGTTTTTATCCCATACTTCTGCGCGTTACCACACAGTTCAGCATATTTCTTCACCCTGCTACTAGATTTTTACATTCGCCGACAAAGTTACAAATCCTGCAAACTAATCCCTATAAAACCATTAATTTCCTAAAGAAAGCGAGGCACAGACATGAACTGCCAACATTGTAAAACCGTACTTTCAGCCAATGCAAAGTTTTGTCCCCAGTGCGGCAAGCCGGTTCCAAAACCAGAGCCGGAGCCACGGGAAGAACAAGCACCTCCGATCATGAGTATCAAACAGGTAGCGGAATTCTTGGGAATATCCAGCCCCACGGTATACCGATTAATCCGAGAAGGAATGCCCTGGTTTGCCGTAGCCAGTCATAAAAGATTTATCCGGGATGAAATTATACATTGGGCCAAAGCGCGACAAAGACAAAAAGGAGCATAGAGAAGGGAGGACCGCCATGAAGTGGATTATGAGACTATTTTACAAACGCCGCCCCTCAAAATTGTACAAGCTGCTGGCATGCAACAGAGGGATTACGCGGCTATAAAAATGCTGTCGTTATTTTCGGGAATAGGCGGGATTGACCTTGCGGCACTATGGGCCGGGATTAGAACGATAGCTTTTTGCGAAATAAACGCATTTTGCCAGAAGGTATTAAAAAAGCATTGGCCGGAGGTGCCTATTTTCAATGATGTCACTACATTGTCAGCAAGCTCTCTTCAAGCAATCGGAATATCACCAGCATCAATCAGCATCATTGCAGGAGGCTTTCCTTGCCAACCTCACAGTATTTCTGGAAAACGCTTGGGATCAAATGATGAGCGTGATCTATGGGACCAAAACAAACGCCTTATTAGCGAGATTAACCCCAGGTGGTACGTGGGAGAGAATGTTCCAGGGTTGCTATCAAATGAGTCTGGACGGTTCTTTGGTAGAGTTCTCCGGGACTTGGCCGAAATGGGGTATAGTACAGGATGGCTTTGTTTCGGTGCCAATACGACCG
>JBDKUM010000105.1:0-17153 GCA_039679715.1 Phycisphaerales bacterium | reverse complement strand
CCAGTTGATTCTCTCTATCAAAGGCGATACTTTATCAGTTACATCCGGGAAAAATTGTCGAATAAGTATCAGGCCTGTTACAAGTTTGTTAAAATCAGACACTGCCATAACACCATCTGCAAGTTTCGTATCGCCGCCGACATCGATCCAGTTGTATAAAAAACCGTTGCGGGATTCGATTTTGGCCAAGGAATCTAGGATTTTATTTATGCGATGTAACGCATCGGCTCTGCTGATAAGGCCCATTTTTTCAGCAGGCCCGATAGATGCGAGGTATAATCCGATGTTAGTAGTGTTTGTAGTTCCGCCGGTGTGCTGCGAATCTGTTGGAAAGCCAGTTTCATCTGCCAGATGACGATCGAGATAGCTCCATGTTTCTTTTAGAAGCTGACGCAAATATTGCTCGTCCTGTTTTGAACAAATAGAATTTGCGAAAACATTCGTACTAATAATCATCACGAGCAAAGCTGAAAAATATTTTTTTTTCATCGCCATAACGAACCATAAAAATATTAAATTGTGCCAAATGGTATAATCGTTCCGCTAAAAGGCTGGAGTTTGACAGTCTGGTTATTGAGCGAAATTTTACCTTCGAGAGTCTGATTGTGATAATTAAGCATAAAGAAGTACCCTCTGCCATCTTCGGCCAAACGTGTTCGAGTTATTATCAGCGGATTATCACACGCAATTGGCCCTTTGAAATTTTCGACAAGACCTAAATGCTGCCACGCTTGCTTGTGTGCTGATGCCTGATAGGTGAAACCCGTTCCCAAAACTGCCGCAGAGCCTTTACCGCATTTGATTTTTATGCCGCAGATTTTCCCATTACGAGTAAGTGCGAGAGTTCCTGCGTTTTTGCACTTAAATGTTTCGATATAACTAATTGCGTGTATTTCCTGATTTGTTTTTATCCAGCGAATCATTCCATCGCTATCAGTAAAGATTTCATCACTGGTTACGGAAAGCCCGTCAGCAAGAATTGAACAGGATTTGCCGTCAAGATCGTACTTCGGCAGCGTTGGGAAACAAATCAAATGCCCGCCTTGCTGTGTGTATTCAAGCAGTCTCTGCTGACTTTTTGCGTCCATACGTTCTGTACAGGCCGCCCATAATTGTTTATATTTGTTTAATTCTGTATTAGAGTTTGTAATATCAACAGCATCGTATTCCTGATTGTCCATTGCCAGCAGTTTGCCGAGACTTTCGAAAAGCAGTTCGTCAGTAACCATTCTGGTGTCAAGTTTACATTTACCAAATGAACAATCGTCCAGATTTTCGCCGGTGAAAAGCAGATTGGTAAACTCACGATAATAGTAGGGCGGATAGAAAAGCAAAGCCTGTTGAGCCCTGCTCTGGCATTCGGCAAGTTTTTGGCCGTGCGTTTTGATAAATTCACCGATGTTTTTAATTACGGGATACTGCTCGGTCGGTGTGCCTTCGAGGTTCAAAGGTGTTTGCAGATAAAACAACGAATCGTAAATTTCCCAGCCCGGCGGATTTTGTCCCTGACTGAACATATAAAAATTCATCGCCGCTGCGCCGTTTGCCAGGCACGCTTTGTAGAACAATTCCATTTCGTTCGGATAAACACGTACATTAGCTTCACGAGTACCGGCCTGAAGTTCGGCGATATAAGTCGGGCCGCGATTGCCCTGGATCGCTTTGGTAAATGAGTTGATTAATCTGTCATCGTGAAAATTTCGATATGACGGATTTTCCGGAATGTGGTCAATGCCCAGCAAAATGTCGGGATGTAGTTGTGCAAGTTTGTGATACATCGAAATACAGACCGGCATTGTTTTGGCTCGGCTGAATACCCAGCCGGGTACATTGTGAAACAGCGGAATGGTAATTTTGCGTTTGCGAATTTCACCGACAAGCATACCGATATATTCAGCGTAAAAATCACGATGGAAATTTTCCCAGTCCCGATATGCCAGATGCTCCGCCTTGTTTTTTACTTTGCCGGCAGGGGACATGATTTCGTTAAAATCGCTGTAAACCGTATCGCAATGCTTGTTTAACGCGTTTATAGTCTGATATATTTTCTCAAGATATTTTTGATAAGCCGTAACGGATATTTTGCTGTAATCGCCGCTGCCGCCGAGCCATTGAAATAAACCGACTTCATTGCAAACCTGCATCATTATAATTGGGCCGCCATTCGAAAATTGGTTTTTTTCGATAATCGGCATAATCGCATTATACCACTGCATTGTTTTGCGCAAATAATCCGGATGTGTCAGGCATGTGTATTTAACCGGATATGGTTTGCCTGTCGAATCGCACGCCAGCGCATCTGGATATTTTTCGAAAAACCATTTTGGTATTCCGTGCATTGTCAGCTCGGCCAAAATATACGGGCCGGGTTTTAGAATCAGATTCAAATCATTTTTTTTGCACAGGAAAATAAATTTTTCAAGGTTCAGATTGTCGGCGTATTTGCCGGCAAAATCCGGTTTGCCTTCAATTTGCTCGTGCAGCGACCACGGGACATAAGACGAAACAGTGTTCAGGCCGGCTTGTTTGAGCAGTTTTATATGCGTTTCCCATCGAGCCGCTTTGATACGAAAGTAGTGCATTTCGCCGCTTAAAATAAAACAGCTTTGGTTGTTTTTTTTAAATGAATTGTCATCGAATGTAAACAATCTATTGCTCCAGAATAATCAGTTCCGCACCGTTGGGAACAGTAAAACCGTTCGGCGGACGTTTTGAACATTTTAGATTTATTAGGAGTTTTCCATTTTCAATTTTGGCATTGTAACTGACAGTGCCCCAGAGTGTACGCAAATTTCGCACGGAAATGCCTTTTTCAAGCCATTCTTCCGGAACAGCCGCTGCAATCACCAGCTTGCCCCGATCTTCGTAAACGAACATATCGCGAATCGAATTAATCAATTCGGCAGCTGCCCATGTATGCGGCATATCGCCAATGTAGCTTGGCGTTCGCAAATCGCCGTGAACGACTTCCGCCATTTCATTCCATGCTGCCGGCCTGACGGCATCCTGCAATAAGAAATTCAAAAGCATTCTTGCATCCTGATACCTGCCTAAACGGATTAACGCGCCAATGTTTCGAGCTTCGTATGGTGTATAACCGCTTCGTTTGCCGGGAGGATCTGATGCGCGTTTGCGGCAATCATTCATATACTTATCGTATGTCGCATTAACCGCATCGGCAGGTATATTGTCGCGTTCGTCTGCAACCATAAACGCAACAGAAGTAGACGTCGGATCGGAATCGCCAAGCTCCGCACAACCCGGGAGTGTCTTGAGATTATCGCGACGACGAACTTTGTCTATAGAATCGAGCAGTGATTTTCTCAAATCCTTTTCAAATTCCGCAAGCAAGGCTGCATCATCGTTATATCCGAGCCTTAAAGCGATTGCCTGCGCATCGGCAAGACCTCTTAAAGCAAAAAAATCGTCCCAATAGCTATGCTTAGGTGGAAAATAGCCTTCGTGACTGTTCGATTCGGGTAAAATTCCATAATATTCGGTCTCATTGTATTTTTCAGTGAGTCGCTGCTTTCGCAGATTTTCCATATATTTCATCGAAGAAATCAATTTCTGCCAGCATTGTTCGGCGACTTGATTATCGTCTGTCATTTCTGTTACCTGCCGGACAAGAAAAGCATACTGCCCAAATGAATCGTGCTCTGCCCAGGTACTCGCGTATCCGACAGGCTTTCCGGTCTTTTTTTCGACAAGGAACGGGACAAAACCATCATCTTGAATGAGGTTTGTAAACCATTGCAAATAACGTTTGCCAAAATCGATCATTCCAAATCTCATCATCGCAGTTGAACTTATTGATCCATCGCGTATCCAGGAATTGGAATAATTTCTTGAGCCGGGTTGTGTCGCAGGCCCATCGGCATTAATAATCAGGTAAGCAAGATTGCTGCGCACGATATTAATTAATCTTTTATCAGGAACGTTAATGTCCCAATCGCCAATCAAGTGCTGCCAGCTTTTCAGAGATTGCGTCAGATGATTATTAAAAAATTCTTCAAAATTTTCGGCAATTTTTAAATTCGGGATTTCCTTGTTTGGATAAACAACAAGAATAGATTTTCTTTCACCCGCAGCGAGACGAAAATCGTATCGAGCGCCTGCGGAAATGATACCTTGCTGCGAAGTAACAGAATTGCCGTCAGTTTTTTTATCTGTGAGATATTCGATTATGTCGATAGATTCAGTATTAGCCTTTTGATTGTAAATTGAAGCAAAGTCTGGTTTCGGATAAAAGCTTATAGATGCCATTTCATTGAGTTTTAACGTATTTTCGTTAAATTGCCAACCGGCCTGCTTAATCGAAGAAAAACCGCCAAACTGCCATGGCGGATTTATCTGCAAAGGTCTTGCCGCAAGCATAAGGGAAACATTGCGTTCAGTTTTCGCCCCATTTTTAAGCGAGTATAGAACAACGGTTGCATCCGGCTCGATTGTATTTGCAGTAATGTTCATTTCGAAATCATTTCTATGCCATTTTACGGTTGGAATCGGGACCCAATCATCGACAAGCGATTGGCTTAGCTCGAAATTTCTCGATGTAAAAATTTTACCATCTATATATAAGGCAGGTACAACGCTGAAAATTCTTTGCCCCGATTCGACAGAGCCGAATTCATCCAAAAGCGATTCATCCGAGCTTTCGGGCAGACCGGTAATTGTCCAGAAACCCTGCTGACGGTAAATCCAGTTTGGAAAAAGGCCCATTGGCAATCGCTGTGCGAGCATTTCGAAATGTCTTACCGGAGTCCAGGCTTCGCTTGCAGATTTAATTTGTATATCTGATACACAAACAGGTGCTGAATCGAATGAGATACGAATCATTTTTACATTAATTGCCGGGAAAAATAAATTTTCGACATTATTAATGCCTGCTTTTTTATTCATAATTGTTTGCCACTGATTGCTGTCTGCGAGCATAGCTTTTATTTTGCAGGATGGAAAATTTTTCTGTCCCCAGTTAATTTGCAGACCGCCAGTTTCGAAATTATGCGGGAAAGTCAATTCGAGATCTGACTCATTATCGCTCGACTTCCAAAAGGTTTTAAAATTTCCATCGAGCACGTTTTGCGGATTGGTGTTTTCAGCCGAAGACGTCGCTGTTGCCTGTATCTGCATTTCTTTTCCGAGGGTTTGAATTTCCAAAATCGAATAGCCCCAGCCTGTACCTCGTTTGTGCCCGATGAATTTGATAGCTTTTGTTTTTCGAAGCCCGAAATAAATTTCATCGACTCCGCCATCGCCAAATTCTATTTTACTTGCGTTTTGCCATTTGCCATCTTTATCGAGTGTCTGTATCTCATAATCTCTCGCATAAGCACTCTCCCAGAAAATTTTCAGTCCGACCAGCTCGATTGGACTGTTGAAGTCTATTTGCAGCCACTGGTTGTCCGATGCGGAACTTGACCAACGGGTATCCATTTTCCCGTCCATTGCCGCCGAGGCGGGCAGTTCCCGTTGTTCGGAACTCGCAGATAGAGACGGTGTTTGTCCTAAAATGGTTGCTGGGAAAAGTCCCATAAATACGAACAGAAAGACAGATTTCATTCCTATGTTCTCCTTAAAAACGAATCCACTAAACTGTTAAATGGTTAAAATGTCTTTTTATAAAAACGTTTTCACATTAAAAAGTCAAGTAAAAAATAAAAAAATAGGGTTTTTTAAAATTATCTTGACAAGTCTGGGGTTATATTGTAAAAAGGCTTTCATAGTAGTTTTTTTTCGAAGGGTGCTGTAGTAAATGGAAAAACAAACAGAGACAGAAAGCATAACGATACACGACGTGGCCGAGGTCGCCGGCGTGTCCATTTCAACGGTTTCGCGCGTTGTTAATGACCTGGGACGCGTCGCACCTGAAACCAAACGCAAAGTCGAATCGGTAATTCGCAGACTGAATTTCCATCCGAACAGCAGAGCGCAGGCTTTGAGTAGGAAACGAACCGATACTATTGGTTTGATTGTCCCTGATTTTGAAGGTCAGTATTTTGCGATGCTGATGGAAGGCGCGCACCAGGAGGCACAATCGCACGGTGTGCATATAATGGTTGTTAAGGCCAAAGGTGCAGAAGAGAAAATTGAAGCAGTCAGTCGGTTGTGTTCGCAGGGGCGAACAGACGGTGTGATTTTAATGCTTTCAGATTTATACAGTGATGTTCTTGATGGTATCGGTCCGATGACCAAGCCGCTGGTTGTTCTTGACCAGGATGTTTATTCCTGGCGGCTCGATAACATATTATTGGACAACAGGCTCGCGGCGTTCGAGGCGACAAGGCATTTCATGGATGTTCATAATGTGGATGATGTATTCTTCCTCGGCGGCTCTGAAACAAATGTTGATACCACCGCAAGAGCGATGGGTTTTTCTGATGCCGTGAAAAAAATGGGGATTGACGCTGCACAGAGGCAGTTTTTCTGCCGGGTTTACAGTTATGACGAAGGTTATCGTCTAACTGAAAAGGACATTTTGCCGTTGATTGAGCAGGGCAAGAGATATGGCGTTGTGGCGGCCAACGACGATATTGCCTGCGGCGTAATTGATTCCCTGATGGACGCCGGCATTTATGTGCCTGGGCAGGTTGGCGTGATAGGATTTGACGATTCGTCAATCGCAAGTCAGCGAAGATTGAAAATTTCCACGATGAAAATACCTACTAAGGAAATCGGCAGAATGGCTGTGCGGATGATTCTTGACCGTCTTGCCAACAAAGCGAAAGAACCTGCCAAAATTGTATTGAAAGCAGAGCTTATAGTTCGTCAGTCCTGCGGTTGCGGATTGAAGAAAAACTAAAAAAGCACAATTTATTAGGAGAGTTTGGCGTGAAGAGCATTAGTTGTGCAGTATGTTTGCTGCTGTTTGTATTTGCTGCAAATGCAGGTGCGGAGTTTTCCGCTGCCGATAATGCTCTGCTCGAAGAAATTACTCTCTCATCATTTCAATATTTCTGGAAAGAGGCGGACGTATCATCCGGCCTTATTCGTGATACAAGCAATGCGGAAGTTTGCAGTGTTGCGTCTTTGGGATTCGGACTGGCGACTCTGCCGATAGGTGTTGAACGAAAATATGTGTCCTGTGATGATGCGAAAAACCGTGCGCTGAATGCGATGCGTACCCTGAAAAAATCCAATGCGCAATACAAAGGCGTGTTCTGTCATTTCATTGATATGGAAACGGGCAACACAACCGATAAAGGCTATGAAAGCATCGCATCAACGATTGACACTGCACTGATGATTGCCGGCGCGCTTGTTGCGGGTGAATATTTTGGCGGCGAGGTAAAACAGCTTGCGGACGAAATTTTCGCACAGGTTAACTGGGCAGCGTATGTCCATCCGGAAAACGGACAGGTCTATATGGCTTATGATATAGGCAAGACCGGCAAATTCGAAAAACAGACTTGGGACTGGTACACCGATGAAACACTTTTGATTGTCCTTCTTGGCCAGGCTGCGCCGAATCCTGAATATCGTCTTGCCTCGGAATCAATGACTAACTGGAAGCGTCCCGTTGGCAAATATAAAAACGGTCAGCCGTTTATTTATTCGTATCCCGGTACATTGTTCACATATATGTTTGCGCATTGTTTTTATGATTTCAAAAAAACTGGTAGAGACCCGCTCGGTGTTGACTGGTTTGAAAACACCCGCAGGGCGGTTATTGCCAATCGTGATTGGTGCATAGACCATTCTGATAGATATTCGAGTTACGGCGAAAATCTCTGGGGCTTTACAGCGGGCAGCAGTCCGGACGGATATGTTGTGTTGGGAAACGAGCCTCGCGGCGCAAGCGAAAATCATCAGGGACACTACGGCACTATGCATCCTTATGGTGCGGGAATGTCTGTTCCTTTTTTGCCGGATGATTCAATTGCGGCGCTGCGTTATATGCGAAATTTAAAAGTAGATAATAGAGCAGTCTGGCAGGATGTCAAAGATGAGGGCTATGGCTTTTGGGACGGATTCAACATCGACCGCAAATGGGTGTCTGATTGTGTCATCGGCATCGCGCAGGGGCCAATGCTTCTGATGATAGAGAATGCACGAACAGGGCTTATATGGCGTTTGATGATGCAGAACAAAGACGTTATCACGGGGCTTAAACGAGCTGGTTTCAAAGGAAATTTTTAAAATAGAAAGTAAAATGGAAATAAAGGAAAGTATATTGATTGATGGTAAAAACGTTTTCATGGCGAAGAATTCCGCCGGTTTGCGTTTTTCCATTTTCGACAACGGGGTAGTGGAGAATATAACCTGCGGTAAAACGCAGCTCAATCTTATTAATGCTTCTCCGCTCGGCAGCAGCAGCTGCAATTTGTATTTAAGAAAAAGAACGCCGGTGATTTCTGCGGTCTCAATGCTTGGCTCGCCTTCGGTAGCATCGAATTATATTGAAGAGAATACTTACGAAACAAAAGGTGAATTTGAAGGTGTGCAGTTCAGATGTCGATTGATGCTTTGTCCGCGGACTAGCAAGTGGCTGTGGTCTGTACAGTTATGCAATAATACAAATATATCCGCGGAACTTGATTTGCTTTGCGTTCAGAACGTAGGGCTTTCCTGTGCCGATGGTAACGAGCAGAACGATTATTACATAAGTCAGTATATTGATTATACTCCTCTTTGGGAAGATGATATTGGATATGTTATATGCTGCCGACAGAACGAACACGGCAAAGGCAGTTTTCCATGGCTTGCGATGGGTTCGCTTTCAAAAGTAAAAAGTTTTTCAACTGATGGTATGCAGTTCTATGGTACTTCATACAGACAAACCGCCGTTCCGCAGGCTTTGTCTATGGATAGTTTGCCGGGACTCAAGCAGGGCGAGTTTGGTGTTGTTGCTTTGCAGTGCGAACCTTTTATTATCAAAGCAGGGCAAACCGGCATTTATAATTTCTTCGGCATTTATCAGGCTAATCATCCGGCGGCTACAACGTCAGCAGATGTTGAAATTATTGCGCCGGCAGTTGACGAATTGAAAATTCTGGCTGAGACGGCATGGTCTGAAGAATGTGTTTATTCCGAGCCTGTCGCGAATATCTTTTCGCAGGCACTGTCGTTTGATGCGGAAGATTGCAGTGATGCGGAACTTGATGTTTTATTTGACGCCAACAGAAGACACTGCGAATTTCATAACGGAAAACAGCTTTCGTTTTTCTACGGTGATGAGCGTTATGTTACTTTGCGTGAAAAAGAAATGCTCGCCTATCGTTCTTGCGGACATATTATCAAGACGGATGGTAGCCTGCCGGGCGATGAGACTGTAATGTCTGCATCGTGTTTTATGCCAGGCGTTTTTCTTTCGCATCTTGCACAGGGCAATGTAAATTTCAATCGTCTGCTGACGGTTAATACAAATCCTTTGAATTTTATCAGAAGTTCCGGTCTTCGTATTTTTGTCAAACAGGCCGGGCAGTATTATCTGTTATCTGTGCCGTCGGCATTCGAGATTTCGCTAAATGGCTGCCGATGGATATATAAAAACAACGAAACGCTTTTTGAAATTTTGTGTCGAGCCGATGCGAACAGTCCGAAGATTCGATTTGAACTGAATGTATTAAAGGGTGAAAAACCACAATGGCTCATTACCTGCGAACTTGCCGCAGAGCATAAATGGCAGACGGAGATGAACGGCGAATTAAAACTTTTGCCGGGCGAACAAAGCGTATTAAAAACTACGTATCCTGCGGGTTCCTACGCGATAAATTTCGACCGGCCGCAGAGTATTGAGCAAATCGGATCAGATGAAATGCTTTTTGCCGATGGCAAGAGCCGGGGGCTTGACTTTATCGTTCTAAAACTTGTTCATACCGGCAAATTCGCGATGACCATCGATGGTAAATTGAGTACGCAGAGCAAAAAACAAATCATCGCGGCATCTAATGAGCAAAGCCGTTTTGTAAATATGGATATATCTTCCGTTCGTGATTCTTCACAGATAGGTCGAATAGCTGAAATTTTGCCGTGGTTTTTACACAACGCGAAAATACACTACGCCGCACCGCACGGCCTCGAACAGTACGGCGGCGCAGCCTGGGGAACACGCGATGTTTGTCAGGGGCCGCTCGAAATGCTGTTGGCTGTCGGTAATTACGATTATGCTAGAAAAATTCTTGTGTTAGTGTTTGCCAACCAGAATTCGGACGGCAATTGGCCGCAGTGGTGGATGTTTGACCGATATAAAAATATCAGAGCCGCCGAATCGCACGGCGATGTTATTTTCTGGCCTTTGATTGCGCTGTGTGAATATATTGAATGTTCTGGCGATTATGATTTGCTTAATGAAATGCTGCCATATTATCATTTGCAGGATTCGAGGCAGTCAGAACCGGCGAGTGTGTTCTCACACGTTATGCGTGCAGTAGAGCATATTACAACTCTGCGTTTTGCCGGCGATACAAAACTTGTAAATTACAGCGACGGCGATTGGGACGATGCGATGCAGCCTGCTGATAAATCGCTCAAGAAACGCCTGGTAAGTTCCTGGACAGTTGCGCTTTGTTATGAGGCGTTTGTGAGATTGACCGTGATGTGCCGTGCTGCCAGTTATATTGAACCGGTCGAACAGCTTGAGCAACTTTGCGAAAGAATACAGGCAGATTTCAATAAATATCTGATAAAGGATGACATCGTTGCCGGATTCGGCCTTCGTGATAGCGAGAATAAATTTGATTTACTCCTGCATCCGTCGGATAAATCGACGGGCATTCATTATCGTCTGCTTCCAATGGTGCAGGGAATTTTAAGCGGTATTTTCACGCCTAAACAGTCGAAAACTCATATCGCGGCAATACATAAGTATCTTAAAGGCATTGATGGCATTCGTTTGATGGACAGGCCTGTTCAGTATCACGGCGGGATTCAGAAAATTTTCAAACGTGCCGAGAGTTCAGCATTCTTCGGACGCGAAATTGGTCTTATGTATTCGCACGCTCATCTGCGTTATGCCGAAGCTCTGGCACGAATTGGCAATTCCGATGAATTTGTAAATGCTCTGCTGCAAATCGTTCCAATCGATATCCAAAGTATCGTACCGCAGGTCGATATTCGTCAGTCTAATTGTTATTACAGTAGTTCCGACGCTGATTTCGTTAACAGAGCCGGCGCAAGCGAGCATTATGACGATTTGCTTGCGGGCAAAATTCCGGTCAAAGGCGGCTGGCGAGTTTATTCCAGCGGGCCGGGAATGTTTGTCGCTTTTGTTATTCGTTATGTGCTCGGTATTCGTCGAAGCTGTGGACGAACTATATTTGACCCTGTTATGCCGGCAAAGTTCGACGGCCTTGCCGCCAATATAAAACTTTTCGATAAAGATGTGAAAATTATTTATCACATTAGCGTAAACAAAACCGGTGTTAGAGAAATCAAAATAAATGGTAAGCAGTGCGGTTTCGACATGGAGCAAAATCTTTATCGCATCGGCGGAGCCTCTCTTAGGGATTCATCGCTGAAACAGAGATTAGACATAAATAAGAACGTTATAGAACTTTATATGTGAAAGTGAAAATGGATTTAGAACAGCGTCACATTACAGAAGAAAAGGACAAAATTGGTTTCGGCCAGAAAGTTGCGTACGGCCTTGGTGCGATGTCAACCAACGTCGCGGTCAATACGCTGAACAACTGGGCAATGCTGATTTATAACACCTGTTTGGGTGTAAGCCCTGTTCTTCTTGGTTTTGCGCAGGGTATACCGCGATTGTGGGATGCAGCAACGGATACCTATATAGGTGTTTGCTCTGATAACAGCCGAAGCCGGTTCGGCAGAAGAAAGCCGTTTATGTTTTTCGGCGCGATTGGACTTGGCATAGCTTTTTCGTTTTTGTGGATGGCTCCGAGAGGCTGGAGCGAAACTTCCACATTCGGATATTTCCTTGCGATGTCGCTTGTGTTTTATACCGCTGTTGCGGTTTTTGATATTCCTCGCGGCGCACTCGGTTATGAAATGACTGACGATTATCACGAGCGCACAAGATTGTTCGCGTATTGCAGTTTTCTCATAAATATCGGTGCGATTACAACGCCGTGGCTTTACTATGTAGCGAATTTGAGTGTTTTCAAAGATGATTTGCAGGGTATGAAATATGTCGGCATTGCGATTGGAATTTTGATAGTTTTCGGAGGCGTGGTTTGTGCCGTTATCTGCAAAGAACGAAAAACTCAACAGACTCATCATCAGACGCACGTTAAATTCTGGGATAGCGTTACGATGACCTGCAAAAACAGAACGTTTATATGGCTGCTGGCGATTATTATGCCGATAACGCTTGGTTTTTATTTCGTTAACGGGTTCAGCCAATACATTATGCTTTATTATGTTTATGGCGGCGACAAACCGCATGCGTCGATTCTTATGGGATGGTGCGGCACATTGTGGGCGGTACTTTCGCTTGTCGGTGTTTTTCCAATGACGTACATCGCGACCCGGCTTGGCAAATCGAAAACGGTTATGATATTTCTTATTGTTATGGCTGTGGGAAATTCGCTTAAGGTCGTTTGTTACAGCAAAACTTATCCATGGTTTGCCCTTATTCCAACAGCGTCATTGTCGATGGGTTTTCTTGTGCTGTTTTCACTCATATATTCGATGATTGCGGATATATGCGATGAAGACGAATTAATGACTGGCAAACGCAGAGAGGGAAGCTATCAGGCGGTTTATAACTGGTGGTGGAAAATCGGAATGTCCGGCGCGTTTTTTGTATCAGGCTTTCTGCTTAAGTCAACCGGCTTTAATGAAAAGCTCGCGGTTCAGTCTGATTCGACTTTGCTTTGGCTGCGAATATGGGAAATCGGCCTGCCGTCGATTATGTGCATTGTCAGCGTTTTATTGCTTGTTAAATATCCGTTAACGGAACAGAGAGCTTATGAAATTAAGCATTTGCTCGCAAAAAGAAATGCTGTCGCTGCCGGCGAAGCAAAAACTAACTTGGTTTCATGATTATGAATAATTTTGAAAACAATTTGGAAGTGGAAAACTATCGGCAGTCAATGTCGGAATCACAGGCGTTTAATGCCGGTGTAATTTCCGATAGTCTAGTCGCAAAAGCGGTTGATTTTATAAAAAGAAACGCCGGCAGACAGATGCAGGTCAGAGATGTTGTTGATTATGTTGCCGTTTCGCGAAGAGAGATTGAGAAACGATTTAAAAAATCTCTCAACCTTTCGATTCTTCATGAAATCAAGCGGACAAGAGTTCAGCTCATTGCCAAAATGCTGCTCCAGACTTCTGACTCTGTCTCCGAAATCGCATCTAAACTTTGTTTTACGGATGTCGCTCATTTTGCAAGATATTTCAAGGATGTCGAAGGGATAAGTCCGTTGGAATACAGAAAGAAATATTTATGTACTGTCTAACAAAATTAAAACATGTATTTTTTGCGATACTTGCCGTGGTCGCAGCCGCATCGGCTTCTCAGCTTACAGTTGTAAGTTACGAACCATCGGAAACGAGCCTTGTGGTTTCGTCCGGTGAAATCGCGACAATACAAAAGGTTCGCGGCGGCATCAATGGAGTTCCGTCGGCAACTAATGGTTCGTATGTGCTTAAACTTCAATGGACAGGGCAATCCGACCGCAAGGTAGAAATCTATCAAAGCGGCTTGAATTATAATTTTGCAGACTTTGACCAGATGCTTGTCGATGTGTATATACCGGGCAGTTCTGCTCTCTTTCAGGCAGACGGCCTTATCGGTATCTGGAGCAGTAATTGGCTGCCGGGCAACTGGAGCTGCGGCGATATTGTGCCGACCGAAAACGACAAATGGTTTACTATCGCGATGAATATCGGCTCGTTCAATGAAGGCGTGCTGGATTATATATCTGCGCTTGTGTTTCAAAATTACGGAGCCGATGCCGGTATGTTGTATATTGATAACATAAGATTAGTAAACTGCCAACCGGAAGGCCTGACGGCAATCGGCCACGACAGCAGAATAGATTTGCGATGGAATTCAGTGGCGGGAGTTACCGGTTATAATATCTACCGCGCCGATTCTGAGTCGGGAGATTTTGTAAAAATAAATTCTGATACTCACCTTGTAAATGTTTACAGTGATTTCCTCGGCACGAACGGCTCAACAAAATATTATTATTATGTCGCTTCGGTTGTCGGCGAAGTAGAATCTGAACATTCCGCGATTGTTTCCGCTTCGTCGTACGCTATGACCGATGAGCAGTTTTTAAATTCCGTAGAAGAAGCGACGTTCAGATTCTTCTGGGACTATGCGCACCCGGCAAGCGGCCTGACAAGAGATAATTACGACCCGACCTATATCACTAATCAATGCGCCGTCGGCGGTACGGGTATGGGACTGATGACTATTTGTGTCGGAGCAGAACGTGGATTTGTCAGCAGAGCTGATGCCGCGCAGCGGGTATTGAAAACTTTGAATTTTCTTAACGATGTAACTCCGCGTTATCACGGCGCATGGGCACATTTCGCCGATGGCTATACGGGCCAGACTATCGCGGCTATTAATAGTTTTGATAATGGCGGCGATTTGGTCGAGACCGCGTATGTTGCACAGGGATTGCTTACTGTTCGGCGATATTTCAATTCGACCAATGCTGTTGAAACGCAGATTAGAAACCTTGCGACTCAAATGTGGGAGGGGATTGACTGGTACTGGTATCTGCGTCGTACACAAGAGGGGTACGAGAATAACGAATTGCTTTATTGGCATTGGTCGCCGGAGTATGGCTGGGCGATGGATATGCCGATTCGCGGCTATAATGAATGTCAAATTATATACCTGCTTGCGATTGCTTCGCCGACGCATCCTATACCTGCGAGCTGTTACTATAACGGCTGGGCAAGTTCCGGCTACAAAAACGGCAGCACATATTATGGTTACAAGCAGTGGGTTGGCGGATTTGAATCGTGTATGTTCTTTACGCAGTACACGCATCTCGGCTTCGACCCTCGCAATAAATATGACAACTTCTGCAATTATTTTGATAACAGCCGCAACATCGCGTTGATTGACAGAGCGTATTGTATTGCCAATCCGAAAGGTTACGCTGATTATAACGAATTTGTTTGGGGTATGACAGCCAGTTACACTCCGTGGGGCTATGGCGCACAGGCTCCGGGCAATCCCGACAACGGCACTATTTCACCCACAGCCGCTTTGAGCTCGATTCCATATACACCGACAGAATCTATTGCGACGATGAAGCATTTTTACCATAACTACGGCAGTAAAGTGTGGGGGCCGTTTGGTTTTGTCGATGCGTTTAATCCGACTTTTAACTGGTATTCGCCTTGTTATATCGCTATCGATCAGGGACCTATTATGATAATGATTGAAAATTTTCGTACAGGCTTGTGCTGGAATTTGTTTATGGCGAATCCTGAAATTGCGATGATGCTCGAAAATATCGGCTGGGCAACGAGAGGCGACAACGGCCTGAAGTACGAATATTACGAAGGAACGTGGAATTCGCTTCCTGATTTTGATTCTCTGACTCCGGTTGCGACAGGCATTGCGCAGAATTTCGATGTTGTTCTGCGTCAGCGTGATGATGATTTCGCTCTGCGTTTCACGGGTTATATAGATATTAAAACCGCCGGCACATATACGTTCTATACAAATTCCGATGACGGCAGCAAATTATATATAGATGACGCATTTATCGTGAACAATGACGGCCTGCACGGCACACAGGATGTCAGCGGAACGATAACATTGACGGCCGGTAAGCATAAAATTGTTGTTACATATTTTGAAAAAACAGGTTCCGAGGTTTTGACGGTTAGTTTCGCAGGCCCGGGCATTTCAAAAAAGCAAATTCCGGTAAGTCTGCTGTTCAGATGTAATTTATCAGGCGATTACACGCAGGATTGTGTTGTTGATATGAAGGATTTAAAGGTTTTGGCCGCTGATTGGTTGGCCGGTTATAATTTTACGAATTTTTCACAGATGGCCGATGATTGGCGCAAATAGAACAAAATTTAAAGGATAAAATTATGAGAAGAAATAATGGTTTTACGTTAGTGGAATTACTGGTTGTTATTTCGATTATAGCTATTTTGCTTGCGGTGCTGATGCCGGCGATGAGGAAAGCACAGGAACAGGCTCGGTTTATTGTCTGCAAGAGCAACTTTAAAAACTACGGTCTTGCCTTTGCCATGTATCTTCAGGCAAACAGAGATAAGTTCCCGCATCCGTGTGATTGTTTGTATACAACGGCTACAAACACACCATTGCATCCTGCTGACTGTCGCTGGCATGACGATGGCGTTATTCCCGATGGCCCGCTTTGGCCGTACATCAGAGATAAAAATGTAAGTTTATGTCCAACGTTTGCAAGAATTGCTCTCCAGCGAGGTAAAGATCACAGAGGACATGATAAAAAGCTGGATATCCCGATTCATTCGCAGTTCACATATAGTGTAAACGGCAATCTTGGTGCCGGAAACGAGCGTGAAAATTTGATGGATACACGTCCGGATAATAGAATGCCGTCGCTTGGCAGTGTAAAACGTCCCGCTGAAATATTGCTGATGACGGAAGAGAACTGCTGGACCATGAATGTAAGTGTAGCGACCCCGTATCTAAACTATCGCATTAAACAAAACGGAGTTACTCTTAACCTTAGTTATTATGGTCTTAACGATATGTTTTTCTATCCCTCGATACTTGGCGGTGCTCTTGCAGGCGATAGGAACGGTGATTGCATAGGTACGTTCCATAAGGCTACGGATTCTATTTTCTGCAATGGTTACAGCACGATACTTTATATCGACGGACACGTTGGTTCTGACAAAGCGTATGATGCCGCCACTGATGCTACGACTGTTCGCAAAAGCTGGAAATTAGCAACTGGCAAAGACAGATAATTGTAAGGAAAAAATTATATGAAAGTATCGGTTTATTTATATTTTGTTTTGATAATCACGGCAGTTGCCGGTGATTGTGCTTTTGCTGCGCCGACACTCGACCCAAACAGGGAACTACCCGGCATTGGCTTTGCACAGCGAAGAAGTGAATCGATGATTCCTGAAGACAAACTCGTTCTCGAGTATCTTAAGCAGGTGCAGGATGCCGGCTCGAAGGAAAAACAGCTTCTGCCGTCGCAGGGCATTGAAGACATCGAGGCGCAGACGTTTAACAATTCGCTTGTCGTGATGGCGTTCATACT
>JBDKUM010000104.1:0-11221 GCA_039679715.1 Phycisphaerales bacterium | reverse complement strand
TTCAAGGTAGGTGACCATTTATATTTGTTTAGCGGATTAAGGACGAAAAAATGCAAAAGAATCGGAGAATCGAATTGTACCAAAGTTTGCGATATAAAAATAGAAAAAGAAAATATCACCGTTGACGGAGAGAAAATAACAAAATATGAAAAGCTCATATTTGCGACGAATGATGGCTTCGCTTCTGAAAGTGAAATGATGAAATGGTTTGAAAAAAAACATGGATTCCCGTTCGTCGGGCAAATTATTTTTTGGGATAAATGTATTTCAAAAAAATAAATTTGTTGACAAAAAATTATGTCTCATATATAATTGTTGAAATGAATAAAAACGAAAGAATAACGGAAATAAAAAAACAAATCGCTGAAATTGATGCTGCTATGTCTGTTATACGAAAGGGCGGACAGCAGTATAGTATAACATCGTCTGCCGGCGGCGGTACTATGCGTTCTGTCACGATGGCAGACTATGAAGCTTTAAAAATAGAAAGAAAAGAATTGCAGAACGAACTGGCAAATCTTGAAGGTAGTGGCGGATTTCGTCTGCGGGCTGGTTGGTGATGGTGCCGGTATCCTTCTACAGCGACAACATTTATTTTTTGAAAAAATCGAAACAGATGACCGGTGAGAAAATACCGGGCGACCTCGATATGTGGGATTACTTCGGCACTGACCCAAACGCAATTCTTGTGTGGAGCTATGCGATATTATCGCAGCGTGCAACAACGCTCTATCATACGCACCCGCCGGTGACAAGTGCAATCAATAAATTGACTAATTATGCGATAGGTTCAGGGCTTCGATTCAGGAGTCAACCAGATTGGGAGATTTTAGGCTGGACGAAAGACAAAGCAAAAAGCTGGGGAATGCAATTCCAAAAGCTTGTGCATTATGTTTTTTTGTTGCTCAATTTTTATCAAAAGCAGGGTATACTTTTTCGCACTGGACTTATTATGGGCGATTCATTGTTGCTTTTTGATAGGAATAAAAATAAAAATAATAATTTGTTTGATATTATCGAAACTGGCGGCGACCAAATAGATTGGAAATGCACAGGCGAAAAGTGCACACTTGGAATATGGCACGATGAATATTTGCGAAGGGAAGCAGTGCAGCTTTTCGGGAAAGATAAAAAAATTGAATTTCAAGATGGTGAAACCGGAGACCAGAATGTTATACAATTTTACGATAAGCTTATAGCTCGGCAATTACGGGGCTATCCGCTTGCATACAGAATTATATCTGCTGCAAAAAATAATGATAGGTGGTGGGACGCAACGCTCGCACGGCTCGTCATGGAAACAATTATATTTGCACAAGTGAGTGAAACGAATGCTGGTGACACGCAAAGAGTGATTGACACGATAGCCGATACGCTTTATGCCAATCAAGAAATTGACCAAAAAGAAGTGACGATTAAGCGTGAAAATATAGCGAATGGAGCGCCGGGAGCAATTATATCACGCACTGAAAAAGGAAAAGGCATTGAGTATACAGAATTAAAGACGCCATCAAATAATTTTGATAAAGTAGAAAACGCATATATCGATATGGTTGGCATGGCAACTGACGTTCCACCTGAATGCGTATTGTCACGGTATAACACAAGTTACACGGCACATAAGGGAGCGTTTAATGATTTTCAAAAATCTTATATTAATAAGAGAAATAATTTTGCTCATAATGTAGCCGATGTCGTTCTCCATGAAGTTGCGAAATATATTTTTTTGGAAGGCATGATTGAAATGCCAAAGAATTTTTTTGATAATCCGATAATAAGATTGGCTGCTCTTAAAGGTAATTGGCTTGGACCCGTTCCGGGACATATCAATCCAGTACAGGAAGTCGATGCACTTATTAAGGCGAAAGATAACGCATTCGTCACGCCGGCCGACGCTACGTTAAATTATTCAATGAACGAATGGGACGACCAGATTGAGGAATGGCAACAGCAAATGGCAGAGTGGCGAAAAATTCCGCAAGAAAAACAAGCTGAAATTATTGGTAATGAAATGCAAAATAATGAAGATACATACCAGCAACCGGTGGAGGTGCAACAGTGAAAACGATATATTTGAAAGGAACGATTGGTTTAGATATTACTGCCGAAAAATTAAAAAGCATGGTCAACCTTACCTCTACCGAAAAATTACAAATATTATTAAATTCTACTGGTGGTAGCATTTTTGAAGCATTTGAATTATTTGATATTTTGAAAAATTACAAAGGACAAAAAGAGTTTGTCTTGTTGCCATTGGCAGCAAGTGCTGCAAGTTATTGGACCATGGCAGGTGACAAAATTAGTGCGTTTAAAAATTCAATCTGGATGGCTCACAAAATACAGACTATTGCAATCGGCGATGCAGACGAAATGCAACTGCAAGCAGATATCATGCGTGCACTGGAAAATATAATGGTTGAAGCATACCAGAAGCGTTTGCCGGGAACGAAAGAAGAAATTTTAAACAAATTGAAAAATGAAGTATGGATGGTCGGCTGGGAGCAACTCGCAGAGAATGGAATAATTGACAATGTGATAGATTCAGTTGATGAAATTTACATCGAAGAAGAAAACAAAGACGAAATAGTGCGGTCGCTTGAAGAAGTAACAACTGAAAATGCAAAGCAACTTGTAGCAATGCGAATTAAGAAAATCGAATCGCAAATGAGAGCTAACGAAATTGATTATAGAGATGAATACAAAAAAATTGCAGCAAAGATTGATGTTGACGCTATACTAAATAAAGGTGAAAAATATTTTAATCCTTATCCAAACGAACATGCTGCACGTATTCGTGACCCGGAAGAATTTGAGGAAAATTCATTCCGTCGGAAAGCTCTTGAAGGCGAGAAAGGAATTGATATTATAATTGGCAAGCTCAAAGGTGAAAAAAACACGACAACGCAGTCATACCGGTTTAAGATAGAAAACTGGACTGATGACGAAGCGAAAAAATGGCTGAAAGACCACAATATAAAGTATAAAGTTTTTGAGCCTGCAAGCGGTAAGAAAGAATCACAAGCGGGTAAAACCGCAGATGATAAATTTAATAATACGGGGGAAACAAAAATGACTCTTCAGGAATTTCTTAAAGACAACCCTGAAGCAAAAGCCGAATATGAAGCAGCCCTCGAAGCGGCTAATGCGAAAGGGAAGTCAGAGTCAAATGTCATCGCAGAGCGCATGAGGATTTACAATATCCTCAATCTCGCTGGCGTGCAAATGACAAAAGAAGTCGGAGAAGCAATTCAGAACGATTTGTCCGATGCAGACTTCGCACGTGCAGAATTGCTACGGCAGAAGGAAATGCGTGCAAAGAATACCGGTGTTGACTTCGGCAATCTTGCCAAAAAGCAGATGCCGGGCGAACAAGACCCGGAAGGCAAAAAGAAGTTTGAGGGCGATGTAGCAAAGAGCCTTGAAGAATATGACAAGCAGTCTGAAGCAATAGGCAAAAAACATTTTGCGGGGGTGGTGTAATGGCAACAAACTATTTAACCAACAAACTCATTGCTGGAGACGTTAAAACACAGCAGGTAAAATTCGCAGCCGGTACTTACTATCAGGGAAATCCTCTTGAATATGATGCAAACAACGACCGATATACAATTCTATCGACTGGTGATATCGCAGGAATTTTTCTTGGTGAGAAAAGAACTGTCGCAAATGATGATTATGATAGTATTATTATCGGCGGTGAAGTATATGAAGGTGGATTGCTCGATAGTTCAGGCAATCAATTCACGGTAACAGAAGACATTATCGCAGCTTGGGCTGCACGTGGCTTCTACATCAAGCGGACATAACGGAGGGACAAGCAATGGCAGAACAACTAAACAAATTCACACGAAGGGTAAAAACATTCTACGAGTTAATTTACAATCAATTAATGCCGGGTAATATTGGCATTGACGATTTTTTATTCCCGGTGAAAGACGCAGATGCCGACAGTTCCAATTTTGCGTTGGATTCACTTGTCAAGGAAATTCATGGCGTCGTTTTCAGAAAACGTGGAGAGCAATCGGTTGTGCGACCGTATGAACCCGGCGTTGGGAATATTTATGAAGTGCCTCGAATTTCAGAAAAAACACCAATCGATGAAAAATTGCGTGATGCAGTTATAGCAGGTGGCGAAGATACTGAAGCGCTATCGTCACGGCAGGCTCGATTGCTTGCACAGATTATAACACAGCATACTGTAGCCTATGCGACGACACGCTGGAAACTTGCACTTGATGTTATGCGTACCGGAAAATTTTCTCCATATGGACTCGACGGACATGATATCGGGCTTGAAATAGATTTCAACCGTGATGGAACGCTCGATGATTTGTATGATTTCACGGCGACCGGTGCGAATATCAACGCTGCATTAAAAAATCTTTACACAGCTTATAGAGCACTGAATGGTGCCGGCGATGAATTGTGCGTCATTATGGGCGATGATTACGCAGAAGCGTTTGAGACAAACGACGACGTAATCGAATACCGGAAGGCAAACGATTCTAATTTGCTCATTTTGTCGAACCTCATACCGGAAACTTTCAACCGGACACAAGGATTACGGTTGTTATCTCGGTATAGAGTGCCGGGCGTTGTAGACCCGATGTACATTCTCATGTACAAACCACAAGGTCGATTTGTACAGTACGCTGGAGCATCGGCACAGGATTTTATGCCTTCAGACGAAATGATTATGTTCTCGCTCAATTCGACACGGTACAAAGTGCAACGTGGTGTTGATGTGCTCGGCATGGACGGACGATCAACACGTGCGGTCGGCGATGTTGTGTTCGACGAATACACCGACAAAGACCCAATTATTACTTATATCAGGTCGCAGGCACGGTATGCTTTTATACCTGCAATGGTGAATCATACCGCACGACAGACTGGAATGTTTACGCCGAGTGCATAATGACAATCGAAGCAATTAACATTTATCGTAATAACCTTAATGAGCAAATGGGCGAGGATGGCGCAATGAGCGAACCGGCAATAATTGACCCGTCCGGCATTTACGAAAAATTTATTTACGGTTTTTTTGATGAGAATTATATTGCAGATAACAAAGACGACGGCAACGTTTTCCAAAAAAATGTTGTCGCTCGTTTTTGTGTTTCGCAACTTCCATACGAAGTAAAAATTTTGCAAGGACTTGATTTGATGATTGAGCGGACTGGAACGATATATAATATCAATTATGTTATGACGGACGATAACGGTGTACAGGTTTTGTATTTGGTATAATTATGGCAAAAATAACATACACAGTTGAATATGATAGCAGAGAGGCAGCTGAATTTTTTCTAAAGATGAAAAAATATTTTTCATTGATGCGAGCGCAGGCACTTGGTTATATCGGCAATGAAGTAAAAAAGATATTGATTAGCAAATATCTTTCTGGCGGTGAATTGCGCTATAAAGGTTTCGTCGACAAGGGCGGTCGGCGAAAGGTTGGATACTCGATCGATAAGTATGCACGGTATGTTCGAATATCTTCGTATCCTCTCAATCTTTTTGAACGTGGTCGAATGTTGAGAAGCGGTCAGATGGAACCGGGACATTATATCATAACCCGGAAGCTCAAAAGCGATGTTGAATCAAGCATTGGCACTATAGCTAAAAATTTCGATACTCGATTTTTGCAAAAATATGTCGATGAAAACTTTTGATGAAATATTATTGCAATTGAAAAATGATATTGGCAAAGATTTGCCGGCGTTACTTGCTGCGCAGTCATTGCAGAATTTTGATTTGTACGAAATTGGAAGTAGCAAAGACCCGAAGCAGAAAGCATTGCTGATTTATTATAGTAGTGCAGTACTTGACAAATTGATTAATAGTGTAACTATAATATTGCATATGCAATTATTTCAGTGCGAAGAATTAATAACAGCGAAATATATGCAAGTTCTAACAGATTACATGAGAAAGTATAATCCATTTATAATCGGGATGACGATACTTGACTCGATGGAAGTTGAAGTATTCCCGATTGAGAAGAATTCAACGACGTTCGTATTGGTAGTTTGCACTTTTCAAGAATTTTTAGATTCATGTGATTGAGGTTAAAAAATGAATATAATAATTTCAAAAGTTGGAAAACGTAATAGCGAAAATAAAAGCGTTAAAAAAGTTAGTCAAGAAATTGATAAGAAGAAAAAAGGTGATGAAAAAAAAAGTGCAAAACGTGAAATGAGAATGAACGATGTCGTTGACATTTTTGAAAATTATGAAACTATAAGTGAGGTGTAAAATGAGCATTAAAAAAAAGGGTGCTGATACAATACTATATATTCCAACTGTTGGTTCGCTTGTAACAACTGGTGATTTGGCATCAGATAGCTGGTATAAAATCAAGGCTCGTGCCGCGGTAGGTTCGGCGTTACCTAATTTAATGATTGGAACGATATGGAAAACTCCACAAACAGACCTTGACAAAATTACTCTTGCATCTGGTGACGAAGTTTATCCGTTGACGCTTACAGAATTTTGTAAAGTCGACATGGAGATATCGGGCGAAGCTTCAGTCGTTGATGTTACCGATTCGTGCAGCTTCCCATATGTTTCAAATATTCCCGATGGCTTTACAAACCTTTCAGGGTCGCTCAATACGATGATGCGGTTCGATGAAGAGACGGAAGAATTAATCGACGTCGCAAAAGATTTTCTAAATAAATTTTATGACATTATCGAAGACGATGCCGAAGGTACTTATACGCTAAAGAGCAAAGATGATAGCGACATATACTTGATGACACTGTTGAATCGGCATGGTACATTGACAAAAGAAGTAATTGAAAACTGGCTAATTATTCCGGCAGTCCTTACCGGAATAACACAAAATATCGCATTGAAGGATGCGTTGAAGGCTGACTATAGTTGGTCGAAGGGTCAAGACCCAGCATGTTACTACACACGAAGAGTTATAGTATCGCCATAACAGGAGATGGTTTATGAAGTTACGAAGTATAAAAATTGACAAGAAGTATATCCCGATATTCAACGACAATAGGAGTTTGCCACCCGAAGAACAGATGGTGATATATTTTACAAGAATACCGGGGACAAGCGAAAAATCAAATTACAAAGATTATAAATTTGATGCAAAGGGTGGGGTGCAGTTAGTTTATAATGACCAGCAGTTGGTTTCAACCTTCATAGAAAAAATTGAAAATCTGGAAATCGACGTTGACGGCAGGGTGCAGGTGATTCGTAATGGTGCAGAGCTTGCATCAGCGAACAACAGTAAACTTGTTGATTTGTTTACGGAGATTAGAAATTACCTATTTCCGGATAATGAAGATTTGACAGAGGGGGAATCAAAAGCCTAACAACAATATTGAAGTTGTTGTTGTTAGGCTACAACCAATCGTTCCGAACAGATGACATTTTCTGGGATAAAGCCGAAGAAATTCCGGAAGGTTTTATAATTCAAAGAGAAATTGTTAAAGCATTAAATGGAGAAAAGTTTTTCTACAACAACGCAGATGGTAAACCTGTCAGGTGTGATGCGGTGACATGGGAAGAATTTTATTATTACTATCAATTGTGGGAAGACTTCCACGTCCTGCGTGTATTGCCACATGGCAGGGGAACGCTTGACGAACGACGCTGGCTTTTAGACATATTAAAAATTTTTGAACGAACATTTAATACCGTTGAAGCTATGATAGAAAAAAATATAGCTCGAAAATCACAACGAGAAAACCAATGGCAGAAATTTCATTAAAAATAAAATCAGATTTTGATCAAGCTGAAAAAGATTTTCGGGAATTGCAAAGTGTATCTGAAGCAACAGCGCAAAAAATAAATAAATTTCAAGAATCATTTAAAACTGAAAAAATCGATACTTTTATTGAAAAAAGTAAATTGAACGCTATTGCTATTGAATCAACACGGGGAAAGACCGCTGCGATGGAAGCGGAGTATAAATCTTTGCAGCGGGAAATCGAACGGTTGATACGCAGTGGTATGAGTCCGCAGGATGAAGCAATCAAAAAATTGACTAAACGGTACGGTGAGCTTGAAAAGGATTTGGGCGGTGTAAAAACGCAAGCTGATAAAACTGGAATATCTTTTGGAAAATTGACAGCTTCTATCATTGGCGCAAATGTCATTGAACGTGTCCTGCGTGGTATAGCTGGAGGGTTCAAGTCGATAGTTAGCGAAGCTATGGTATTGGAAGATGCACGTGCTGCGTTCTTACCGCTTATGGGTAGCGTTGAAAAAACTGATGAATTAATAAAAGCACTTAATGTAACGGCAGCAAAGACACCATTTGAGTTTAAAGATTTGCAGAAAAGCGTATCGCAATTATTACCTGTCATGAATGGAGATATAAAAAAAACTATCGATACTGTCAAAATGCTCGGTGATACTGCTGGTGGCAATGCTCAAAAATTGGATAGCATAACACGTGGATTCACAAAGGCAATGCTGAAGGGAAAAGTCGATATGGAATCGCTTAATATGATTGCAGAAGCTGGTGTTCCGATTTTTACTGAAATGGCGAAGTCAATGGGATACAACACGGAGAATATGACAGAATTTTTTAAGAAAATATCGACTGGGACTGTAACAACTGATGAGCTTGTGAAGGCATTTAAGCGCATGACTTCCGAAGGTGGCATATTTTACAAAGGGATGGTTATAGCCTCCGAAACCACGAGCGGTGTTTTTTCAACTTTGCGTGATAATATAGCGATGACCGCTGCAGGAATAGGTCAAGCATTTTTGCCATATATCAAAAAAGCTGCGCTCGCAATAATAGATATAACGTCGGGCATATTGGAGTGGGTGAGCGAAGGCGACAATTTGAAAAATCTATTATCAGGCCTTGGATATATTTTTTCTGGATTGGTCGCTGGTATTATAGCATATACAGTAGCATCGAATGCTTCTATTATAGCTTCGTTTTCACTGGTTGGCGCTCTTAAGGCGCTTACTGCGGCGGCTCTTGCAAATCCTTTAACTACCATTGCAACAATTATTACCGCTGTGTTAGTGCCGGCAATTATTTATTTAGTAAAAAATTGGGATTATGTAAAATTTGTTGCGCTTGACTTCGCTCTCGCAGTGAGAGAAAAAATGTTGGAATTAGGACTAACGATACAAAATAAAGTAACGGCTGGCGTAATCGAGATGGCAAAAGTATTTCAGGATTTGCCGATTGTTGGAAAAGTATTTCAAAAAATTGCACAATCGGAATTGGAGGCGACGGTTGCGACTTATCAAAACATAATTGCGACAAAACAAGCTCGAATTGAGAATAAAGCGCATTTTGAAGAATCGAAAAAACAAAGTGAAGTCGCTATTGAACAATCAAGACAACAAGCGCAAGAAATTGTTGGCAATAACAATAAAATAATGGAAAGCAACAAGCAGCGTGAATTATCATTTGTGCAAATGTTAGAGAACATACAAATGTCAGAACAAGCGCAGCAACAGTTACAAATTGAAGAAGCTATGAAATTTTTTGAGCAGCGGGCAGAAATTGAGGCTGAAGATTTCGATGCACGGATTGAATTCTTGCAGGAACAATTTGATGTAATAAACGAAATGAATTGGGCAAATAACGATCAGAAGCTCGCAGCAGAAGAAGGTTTGCGAAAGTCGATTGACAAAGAACAGAAAAAAATGACGGATACACGTGTGAAGTTTGGACAGAGCGTGTTGAGCAACACATCATCGATGCTGCAAGATTTGCAAACTGTTTTTAAAAACGCTGGACAAGAAAGTTACGCTCTCGCCGTTGCGATGAAAGCTGTCGCAGCCGCAGAAGCTCTAATTAATTCATATCTCGCATACACTCGAGCTCTTGCAGAATTCCCGCCACCTATGAGCTACATTGCTGCTGCCGTTGCACTCGCCGCTGGTCTTGCTCGTCAAGCTGCCATATTATCAACGCCTATTCCGAAAAGTCAGACTGGATTACAGGAATATACCGTTCCAGACACAAGAACAAATCGTCACGACAACGCAGCGGTCATGGCGTCGCCCGGTGAGAGAGTGACTGTTGAACCGCGCGGTGTCGAAATGGATAGGACAACTTATATCAATATTCAAATCGAAGAGGAGCCGTTATTTCGCATTATTCAGCGAGGCATTGATACTGGCCGATTGGTAATAAACAATCGCAACATTGGCTCTGGAGTTTTCGCATGAAGATATTAATCAATGACAAAATGTTCATGGCAGAAAATGTTCCTGAAGAAATTAAATCGCCTGCGTTATCGGACATATACGAAGATAGCAATACATTCACTGTCAATTTTTTGACTAATGAAAAAATAAATTGCGTCGGCATTGGCAACACAGATGCTACAATGGTAACGATAGAAAATAGTGACGGAGATATACGAACAATAGCAATTACGCAAGTTGCGCCGTACCAGAACGGATTGTATTTAATCAATACACTGTACCCCGGTGATACTGAATACGGCGGAAGCTTGAAAATTTCGCACAATGGGACTTACATCGGACGTGTTGGCATTGGTGAGTACAGAATTCTTGGGACAGGAATTACTAAAGAAATAGGATTTTATACAACGACGGAATCACGGAAAACGTTGCAAGGACAAATAATCCCCGGCGCTGGTGGTTATTGTGGCAGGACGATTGATGTTGATGTCAGATATAAAATTGAAAATGAAATATATGAAGACATTGCGAAAGCCTATCCATCGCAAATACAAAAACAAATTCCGTTTTTCATTCTGTTCGACGACGAACAGCACAAAGTACCATCAACCATGTTACGAATGTATGCGCACACAAAAAAACCGATTGATAAATTGCAATCTGATATTTATAAATTCAAATATAGTTACAAATTTGAGTTTGTCGAGGCGTTTTAATGCCGACTGCAATTAGAAAACCTGCGAAATATATCGCTGAGCTTTTTAAAATAATAAAGTATGACCCTCGAACAGCTCTGGCTGATGATGATATTTTTTCGCGCGTTAATCATGTTTTTTATTTTTCAGTTGCGAAGCATCCAGCATCGGATAATTATTGGCTTACATGGGGCGGTTGGTTTGACAATCCAATCATCGCTACAAGTTACGGTTTGCAAATATTCATGGATGTTTTTCTAATAGAAGTTTTTAACACAACAAATTTGCTATCGATTATCAACAGCTTCTATGTCGATGTTGCGAATAACAAAGTATATATGCACCTGCCAATCAATCCGTTTCGGTACTTCGCAGAG
>JBDKUM010000103.1:0-23339 GCA_039679715.1 Phycisphaerales bacterium | reverse complement strand
TACCCAATCTTCTGGCCGTGTTTGTGAAAGTGATTCCATTTATGATCTTGAAATAAGAGGTTTTTTTCAAAAATCTTATGGTAATAAAAAACAAAATCTTGAAGATATTTTAAAAGAAACCAACTATCTTATCCCTTTTGTTACAAAGTCGACAGGTTTAGATGGGTATATTGGAAGTGAACCTATTAATGAATACGTAAAATCATTTAATGATTGGCAACTGCTACCAATAACTTGCAGAGTATGGCCATATACAACGCCAAGATGGCAATTTACTAGATTACGAAGAGAAATATGGATTCCCACGCCTTTCTTAACAAAAATAGGTTTTGAAATAAAATGTGAGTCTGATGCACTTAATATTCTTGAAAATAAAAAAATTATAGGTAAATGGCAAGACTGGCATTGGAATTTACATGAAAAGGTTAATGCTAATCTAACCCCATCCACAGGTGAACACCTTCTCATTGATAGATCAATTATCGATGAATTTACTGAAAGAGAAAAATGCAGGTTTTGTTGGATATGTCAGATTATTCAGTATCATAGAGAACACTCACATGAAGAGTATAAAACGTACTCGCATACTAAGGATTATGGTACTTCAAACATAATATTAACTTAACTAAATTTTTAATATGGTACAAAAAAAAATTACGCCGGCACAAGCATTAAAAAGGTACAGAGAACGTAAACGCAGAACCGAAGAAAATTGGTTGCGGGATGATAGGCATTATTTTAAATTAAAAGGATCTAAAGCTGAAGATATTTTAAATGAGTTGGCGGAAAGGTCATTTTTAACTGATTGGTGTTATGCTAATCCAAGCTTACCCGATGGAAAAGAACTATGTGACCTTTTGATTATTTTTGACAATACAGCGATTATCTGGCAAATAAAGGATGTGCAATTAAAGGATGGTCAGATAAAAGAATCTGATTTTCGGAAAAATATAAGTCAATTATCTGGGGCCTATCGTCAATTGTTTGAACTTAAGACTCATATACTATTAAATAATCCAAGGCGAGGGAATGAATTATTCGATTCCCAAAAAATTGAACAAATATATTTGATCGCGGGGTTTTTTGGCGAGTCTCCATTTTTTGTAAAAACAATGTTCAAAGTAATAGAAAAGCACGTTCATGTTTTTACGAGACGTTTTACTGAAACAATTCTCAATGAACTTGATACGATTTCTGATTTTACCAAATACCTCCATGATAAAGAAGAACTTCATAAATCTGCTAATTCTATTATAATTCAGGGGGGTGAAGAAGAAATTTTAGGTCATTATATATTGAATGATAAGACTTTCAATTGCCTTAACGCTGTAAAGCCTTTTACATTGTATGTTGAAGGCGGCCAATGGAAACAATTACAGCAAAGAAGTGAATACAAAGCAAAGAAAAAAGAAGATTTTATTAGTTATTATTGGGACTATTTAATCAATATTTGCCATACTGGTGATAATTCTGAATATGAAATTATAGCCAGAGAAATGGCAAGGAGTAATCGTTTTGAAAGGAGAATTTTTTCACAACAATTTATTGAAGCCAATAAACTTGCTCATAGTAAACAAGCTGGGATTGCATACAGAAGGGTTAGCCCGTCACAAAAAGGTATAACCTATTGTTTCTTATTTTATGGTAACTCCGTCAATGAGTCAGAAAGAAATGTACGAAAAAAAATGTTAAGTATTTTCTGTTATATAACAAGAGGAAAAATACAGGAGAATAATAAAGTTGTTGGAATAGCAACTGACCAATATTTTAATTCTAAAGCGGCTTTTGATTATTGTTTAATTGACATTGAAAACTGGTCAGACGAAGATGAAGAATTAATGAAAAAAAACATAAAAGAAACAGGAATATTTTCCGGGATGCAACAAAAATTTCAGCAATATACAGAATATCCTCAATAATTACTTAAATAGTTCGATAAACTGAACGCCTAACAATTAATTATTATTTTACTTATTTGTAACAGGAGATGTAAATGGCTAAAAAACATTGGAAAGAAGTATTCCGTTGCCCAATAGAAGGAGAGGAATTCTTAAATGATTTTTGCCCTTCGCCGGGGAAAATGTTAATTGAAAGTCTTGTAAGATATTTATATAAAAGAAATCTTAAGGGACATTTAGAAAATGGAAAACTTATAATAGAAAAAATCCCATCAACCACAAAAAAAGTTAAGGAGTAAAGATTATTATTTAGAGTCTATAAGCGATAGCTCATTGATGGCAGTATCAACATCTGATATAGCTTTACAGCAAAACATCTTAAATCCTAAATTTTTATTGTTAATTACTTCTTTGAGGCTGTGCTCAGTTAAAAAATAATCAAAATAAGGAATAGCATCAATTGCATGATGAATATCATATATATCATTTGGCCTTAATATTCTTTTTTTATCCCATCTGGTAGCTGCATGTAGTTTTGCCATAACATGAAAAGAAGGCAGTTCTCTTTTTATTCTATTTAATCTAAAAGAATGATAAACAATATTCATAACTGATTGACTAAAAAACTTTATCCAAATTTCTTCATCAGGGAATTTTTGATTCATCATTATTTCAAAAAGATGCGTAATGAATTTTTCAGAACGATTTTTATACTCATCCAGAATTCCCGCAAGTTCTGTCAAAAATAATTCTTTAAAAGACTTGTGATCATTTAAATGTTCATTTTTCTTTATATTTAATGTTTTTGATAAATCAACAAACCTTGGAGGATTTAATATCTCCACCATTGGTCCAAACAAATCTTTTAGACTGATATCCCATATCTGATCTATAAAAGCTTTTTGCATTGCGCACATTAATTCAGGAGGTATATCATTAGAAACTGGATTGGCAAATCCCATCATATACGGTATTTTTGTCCAAACTAATTCATCTAATGAATAAATTGAATGTCCAAATTTGGTTTTAACAAAGCTGCTAAATTCTAAATTGAAACGTTCGGGTAAGCTTATAATCGTTATTCCCTTAGATATATCATCTACAAGATCAATGGTTGACTTTAAAGTGTCTGTATTTGCTTGCTTCTGAATTTCCCAGAAGATATCAGAGCTTATTGGACATATCGCTTTTCCTTGCCTAACAAGAGTTTCAATTTTATTGAGAAGGTCCGCACACTTATGATCGATATACCTTTTCGTGCGAGTGTCTCGAAATAAAATCCAAAATTTAAGATCAAGGTAAATTTTTTTCGATGTACGTATCTGTTGTGATAATTCAACACGTTTTCTTTTTATATAGGTTTCAACTGAAATGCCTGGATTGTTTTTGTGAAATTCTAATGTGTTTACGAATTTCATTAAATCGGTCTCAAATTATTCTTTATTATTTTTACCAAAAAGGAAGCCAACTATAGTTCCAAATAGAACTCCTATACTTGGCTCAAATTTACTGTAGAAACTATTACTAAAATAACACAAAACACTTTTGAGATGGTATCCCATTTGTATGTAGTGTGATGTTTTTGACTAAAATTATTAATAAGATTTATAATGCTTTGACCGAAGGCGTTTCCAGTTTCAGTTTGTAAGAAATCTAATAAAGGACTTTTAAAATACCCTATCATATTAAGATCTTTATCAGTCAAGTTGATTTGTTGAAGCTTGTTTGTTATTTCATTTTTCTTACCATCATCTATATTTTGTTCATTATCCATTTTTCGATCCTTCTATCCTTAAACCATTCATCTCTGTTCTTCTAAAAAATATCTTTCAGGGTTATGGGATTACAGCTTTTTTGAAGAATGACTATTATCTCCCTTAAAGCAACTTTGTCATAATCCTTCGTGGATATATAAATATTAACCAAAAAAGAGTGAAAAACAAGGAAAATGATATCAAACTCAAAATTGAACATGAGTCATATATTTTGGGAGTGGATGAGGAAATAAATTCTCAGAACTAAATTCTTCTAAAAATCCTTAATACGAACATCCTTGTCGCCGAGTGTAAATGGATGGCAAACCAATGTAGCAAAGGGCTCACCAAAAAAGAAAAAGCAGAACTCAAAGCTTGGTACAAGCAATATCACTGGCATCCGCATCAGCTTCGTCACAACGCCGCGACGTTCCTGCGTAAAGAGTTTGGGATAGATACAGCCAGGATAATTCTCGGTCACAGGTCTGCGGTCATCACGGAAGTTTATGCGGAACTAGATCAGCAAAAGGCGATGGATGCGGTAATCAAAGTAGGATAAACGCCATACTCCAGCTTTCCAAGCTGAAAGTCGAGAGTTCGGGGTATATAGATATAGATATGGGCTATTATGTTCATGATACTTTTTTAGAAGGTGCCTGTATATTCAATAGGACGCAAACCTACAACCATGCACAGTGGGTAGCAGACCAGTTCAGAGATAAGACGTTTTGCATTCCAGGTGGTCTGCCCCCATTTTTTAGTCCAGTTCATTTGAGAGAGTTTCGCTAATTTCCACATCTTCAATCCTAGTCTTTTGCCGTTTATAACAACCAACTTCAACACATAATTTCGCAAACTCCGCAGGTGTCATATAGCTCAAACTGCTGTGAGGACGGTAATGATTATAATCCATCCGCCATCGTTCAACAACATATTTTACTTCATCAATATGCAGGAATATCTCGCCATTAAATAACTCATCACGCAGCCTTGAGTTAAACGACTCAATATAACCATTCTCCCAAGGACTGCCAGGTTCGATATATAAAGTCTCAACACCGCTTGCCTTCAAAAACGCCTTAACTTCATTAGCTATAAATTCAGAACCGTTATCGCTCCTTATAAAATCCGGAACACCGCGAACATTGAATAAATACCGAAGCACTTCCACCACATCACAGCCTCGAATCCTGAATCCAACATCCATTGCAATGGGCTCTCTGGTAAATTCATCCATGACATTTAATGTTCGAGTTTTTTTGCCATTCTCAAGCTTCTTCTCAATAATGTCATAACTCCAAACATGATTCATATATTCTGCTTTCTTTTTGTCACAGGCGTTATCCGATGTACCATTATAATGATTCCTGCGTCTTTGCTTTTTCGGAAGCTTAAATCCTTCCTGCCGCCATAATCTGTAAATCCGCTTGTGATTTACAAGAATGGTTTTACGCAATATCTCACAGATACGCCTATAACCATATCTGCGATGCCTTTGCTTATCTTTCTCTTTTCTTATAGCAGCAATAAGTATCAAATCATCTGCAATGCCTCTTTGTTCATATCGCTGCGTTGAACGATGCTGACAAAGAACTCTGCATATCCTGCGTTCCGATATGCCCAGCTTCTTGTTAATCTGCTTTATTATTCTTCTGCGAGAAGCCGGGCTTATGAGTTTCCCAGTTTTGCAGCTTCCTTCAATATTGCCATATCGAGCATCTGATCCGCTACTATTTTGCGAAGACGCTGATTCTCCTGACGAAGCTGACGATATTCCTTTACCATATCAGGACTCATGCCGCCGTACTTCTGTCGCCAGCGGTAATATGTCTGCTGGGATATTTCCAATTCCCTGCAAATATCAGGTATGTTTTTGCCCTGGCCTATCAGAACATCCGCTTGTCGCAGCTTTGATACAATCTGTGAACTTGTGAATCTTTTTGCCATAATAAGGTTTCCTTAAAGTAAAAATAATGTTTTTTACACATTGGATGTTTTTTGTTTTTCCTGCCGTAATCCGCTTTCGCTGTCTTCGCAAGAAATCAGACAGCGAAAGAAAGGTGAAGGCTGGAAAAACATACCTGCCGGGTCAGGCTTGAGCTGAACTTCGACAGATATTTTAATCCATCCAATATAATAATACTATACTAATTTACTCTGGAAACCTCTCGCTTGATTTGGACTAGTTTTTGGGGGCAATGCCATCTAACTTTAAATATTAGAGCAGTTGTTACAATTCATAAAAAAACACTTACTTACTCGCTCCGTAATTCCTGCAAGGAGGAGCAAATCTGGTAATAATCATTTATGTTAGCCGCCTGAGTTTTAAAATAGACAATAATATGCACTTCAGCTAAACTCACTGTCAAAACTACTAATTAAAGGTTTTTCAATGAATGAAATATATGATCATAGGAATTGTGAATCCTTGTTTGGTTATGCTTCTTCAGTGCATATTCGTTCCGGCTGTGTTTGCCAACTATGCGGATGTGGCACAAAGGGAAAAGTAGATTTTGACCTCTGGAGGCAGATGACCGTTGAACATATTATCGGAGAATCTCAAGGCGGTTACCTGTATCAAATCAAAGAAGTCTTAATGCGAAAATACCCCGAATTGCCACAAGAAGAATTGGAAAGTATGGCGAGGACTATTGATCACGCCAATACAGTAACTGCATGTAGTTTTTGCAATGCCAGTACAAGTAGAAACCGCAGCAATATTAGTATGACCGAACTTATTAAAACAACAAGGGGAACTCCAGCTGAGCTTTTAGAAATAATAAAAAAGGAGTTGGATAACATACTTCAAAAAAAGAAATCTGTAATCCAGTGGAAATTGACATCAATTAGAAAAGCATTTGAAAAAGACATAAAACCGGCTCTCGAAAACTACGAACTTTAGGAGAATACTATGCAGGATCACATACATATTTTTATTGATGATAATGAAGGATACCTCAATTGGGTAGGAAAGAACGAAACCGGATTTGTCGTAAATTGTGGCTCAGTTCCCAAACCTGAATATCTGATTCTTCATCATGGAACCTGTCAAACAATTCGGCATGCCACAAGAGGTGAAGGCAATTGGACGAATACAGGCTTTATTAAAGTATGTTCGTTAGACAGAGCCAAGCTTGCTAAATGGGCAAATACACATGTTGGTGGTGAATTACAGTCCTGCCAGGTTTGTAAGCCTTAAAATGAAAGCCCTCTACAGACATAAAACATCAGGCGATCTGTTTGCTATTGAGACAGACGGCGAAGGCAAAATATTAAATACTTCTGGCCCGCTGTTATCTAGAGATTTAGATCCTGCTCAACTTGACTACGACAACTATTTCAATGATGAGATTAGAATTAAACAGAAAGATTTTATTTTATTAACTAAAGAAGATTATCTTGAAATATTAAGAAAAAATGGTTTTTATTCACAGAAAATACAGAAGCATTTATTTGGGTGAAAGTATAAAATATTTTAAATATAACTAATATTAGATTGGATAATTTATGAGTTTTTTAGATCTGGCAAATAAAAGATATAGTGTTAGAAACTATAAAGATACCCCAGTTCCAAGATCTGAGATTAGCAAGTGCATTGAAGCTGTCAGACTTGCTCCATCTGCTTGTAATTCGCAGCCATGGAAGTTTGTGATAGTTGACGATGTAAAATTGGTCAAGGATGTAGCCAATGCGGCTTTTGAGGGGATTTTGAATTTTAATAATTTTGTTTATAAAGCACCAGTTCTGGTACTAATAATTGCTGAAAGGCAGACTTTATCCGCTAAATTCGGCAGTATTGTCAAAAATAAGAACTTCAGTTTAATGGATATAGGAATAGCTGCTGAACATTTTTGTCTTCAAGCTGCAGAAGAAGGACTGGGAACCTGTATGCTTGGCTGGTTTAACGAGAAGAAAGTAAAGAAGCTGCTTTCAATTCCTGTATTTAAGAGAGTAGAACTTATAATTTCTGTAGGTTTTGCTGCTGATGATAAAATTCCAATTAAGAAAAGAAAAAGTATTGATGAAATATTAAGTTTTAATAAATATTGATATGGCTTATTAATTTATGTCTTCCATACTACTCATCCTGCTGCTTTTGATCTTAGCTGCCATACTTTGGCAGATAATTAAGAAGGGGCCTAATAGTAGAAATAGAAAAAACGACTCAACTGATTTAACTGACAGAGACGATAGTCCCTATTTTGACGATTGGGATGAACATTTATAACTTGAAATGTGAGCTATTATATTTTCTGATCATAAATCCGCCTACAATCATCAGGAATAAAGTAGCCGGTTCCGGAATTAAATTGAGTGATATCCGGTCAAACGTTTCCTGATTAGCCACTGTCATGCTGAAAGGTGTACTATCTGCCCAGATACCGGTTAACAAACCATAATGAATCCTTCCCAACTTGGGGTTGTCATAATAAGTGCCGAGAGGATCATAATGAAAATTGCTGCCATAAATATTTAGCGATTCATCTAAAATCAGTCTGATTGTACCAAGTAGGTCTCCGCCAAAGATATTTATCGTGCAGCTGCTTATTATAGTGGTCGATTCAGGGGGCCACACTTGAGGATCTTGCTTCTCCCAATGGAATAGTGTAATTTGTCCACCATAAATATTCATTAGAGCATTACCAGAAAACGATAAGCCGAAAGTGCCAGCATATGCATCTAATTTTGAATTATCGTTACAACTTATATTCCTGGGATTACCCGATAACATTGTTGCGCATGAATTATTATTCATGGTCAATGTTCCGCTGGAAGCATAAGCAATGTATATAGGTTGGCCCATATATGTTTCATCTGTCGGCTCAGAAAAACCTCCTACAATGGTACCGCCATTAAATACAACATTGACATTGTCGTTGCAGGTGATTCCTCCGATTGTTCCACCTGTTACATTTAGGTTTGCATTTCCGTTGACAGTAATGGATTTGTAGCGGCCTGTCTCTATTGTGGTATCTAAATCTGTTGTAAGCTGTATCAAATCTTCGAAATAAGCAGAACAAGAGTTTATGAGGAACAGGTAGGCTAATATGATAACTGATTTTCTCATTTAAATCCCTCTCAAACTAATGTAATTATATTCAATAATAATCCAGAAATCAATTCCTTTATTTGTAAACTGCTGACGTTCGGAACAGTGGATTTTACTTGAGAATTCGCACCTTCTTGCAGGGTTAAGGATTTCGTCGCAACTTGTGCCGTTATATGCGGTTTTGCGGGATATGTGTTTTAAGCGTACGCTAAAGTATAAAATTTTATTGGCAGGTGTATGAATTCTTGACTCCGTCATAAAACATATTTATAATCATGTTCATGAACGAAAACAAGGAGCCAACCTGTCAGCAACAGTTAGATGCTTTTTTCAAAGCATATCCAAACCCTAATTTGCAGAATGAAGTTAATGGTTTTGTAACGAGGTATAAAATTCCAATGAAGGGCAAATCCGGCGGATGGGCAGGTGGAATCGTTTATGCACTATCTAATCTGTATAAAAGTCCTTGCGGAATCCGTGGTGTCCTTAATAAAGAGTGTGAAGACTCTTTTAATGTTTCTATGGATACAATTTACAGAAGGGCGTATCAAATCAGCAAGTTGCTGGTGATAAATTGGGGTTCGCGAAATTAGCATTTTTAGAAAATATTTTGAATGGAGATTACCATGGCAAAGAAAAAACTTGTAACTGGTGTATTTACAAAAGAAGAGACTAAAATCTTAAAGAAAATGTATCCCAATACCACTACGCAATCGTACGCAATCCCACGCAATACTTTTGAGGAATTTCCTAAAACAACTTGCTATTCATCGAGAATTGTTGCTCATTGTCACACAATGATTTATGGATTTTTTGAAATTTTGAAGAGTTTACAATTGCATTCACATGGCATGCAAGAGGTCGCAAGTTCGCGATGGATTTTGTAGGTTTTTGTATGAGGAATAAAGCGTATTTCACAGTTTTTTGTTTTTGTCAATATAATGTGTCAGACATGAGATAATAACCATATTTGTGTCATATTCAAAGGAAAGAAACGATTTGAAACTGTGATTCAAATAATCCCGTCGGAATGAATTCTAAGTTATTTCATAAAAAAAGGTTAGTTTACTAAGAATGTTTTTATTATGGCATTTAGATATTTTTATAAATCTCTGAAAAATACTAAAAATAACTTGACATAGGCGCAAAAAGAGCGTAAATTACTTGTACGAACAAGTTTAATACAGGAAAATAGCAAGGTGAAAAATTTAGAACACATAAAGATTAAAGTGGCAAATTTCAAAGACAGCCATAAATGGCAGGATGTAAAGAATTATATAATATCAAGAGTATCTGCAGGGGATTATACGCCGGGGGATGTTTTGCCAAGTGAAAACTATCTTTGTGAAAAAATTAACGTTTCTCGTAGTACGATCAGGCAGGCTTTTAAAAAACTTGAAGACGATGGAATGATTTATCGCGTGAAAGGCAAAGGTACATTCCTTTCCAAACCGAATAGTTCACAAAATCACACGAGGCTGGAAATGTTTGGATTAATAATGCCTGATGCCCGAAGAAGTTTGTACGCATCTTTGACACAGGGATTTGATGACAGGCTTTCATCGGAAAATTTTCAGACAATGATTTGTCAGACAGGAAATAATACAGATAAGCAGGGCAATCTTATTTTAAGATTACTGCATAAAGGAATCGATGGTCTTGCGATTGTTCCAGTTACAAGCGGTGATACGCCTGCATATCAAATTCAAACACTTATTGATAATGACATACCTGTGGTCCTTTGCCATAGAGAGGTTAAAGGAATAACGGTTCCTACATTATGCTGGGACAGACGCGAAGTTGGGCGGTTGGCAGGCAAAATTTTTATAGAACATGGCCATAAGAAAATCGCGTATTTTGGTGTTTATAAGTATGGAGTTACCGAAGAACAATTGAAAGGTATTAAGGAAATGATGGAACAGGCGGGTCTGGAGTTGCCGGATTCTCGAATAGCATTTGGTTTGGCCAATGGACATTCTGATATTGATGTAGAGGCTGAACGGGAAAAAGTGCTTGAGGATATGTTGCTTCGAACAAGGCCGACGGCGATATTTTGCAACGATGATGAAGAAGCGGAAAGGCTTTATTGGCTTGCGACCAGATTCAGTATTAAAGTACCAGATGAATTGTCAATCATTGGTTTCGGAAATCTGCACAGGCATTCGAGTACCAAACAGTTTATCAGTTCCATTGTCATAGACGAATACGAATTAGGCAAAGAGGCGGCGAATCTGCTTTGCCAGATTAAAAACCACAAGATTAGCAACAAAGAACAGGTAAAGGAAAACGTTAAGCTGGATTTTTATTACGGCTCGTCAATAAAGAAGATGTAAGACTAACCAATTTTTACGGTGATTTATGCGTAGGGAAAAAAACGGATTTACATTAGTTGAACTGCTTGTGGTTATATCGATAATCGCTATTTTGCTTGCCGTGCTGATGCCCGCGCTGAGCAAAGCGAAGATGAACGCCAAGATGATTATTTGCGCTACACATCATAGAAGCATTTTAACAGCTGTAACGTGTTACACCGCTGAAAACGGCGGCAAAATCCCGGTTTCAAATCAGGGATATGTAAGGTCCATAGCGGACAAGTCGGTGATGCGTTGGACTTTGCCAATCAGACTTAAATATTATTACGGATGGGCAAGAACGCTGAATGGCGGGTCAACGTTGGATTTTCTTGGTACTTATATGAAAGACCCGGCCAACTGGAGTTGCCCTTTGAGTAATCTTGATGTTGAATGGCAGAAAAAGTATTTTGAAAATCTCAAAGACGCAAAGGTGCGAATGATGGATTGTTCATATATGCTGTATTGGAATTACCTCGGGTATTATAAAGAACAAAAGCTAAGTGACGGTACGGCTGTCACCGGAATTACTCCGTTTGGTTTCAATCCGGTTGCAGGCAAGGACACTCTGATGATAACCGATATATTTCTTCCGACAGATCCATTTAACAGCACAGGTAAAAATGGCGAAAGAACTTCTTTGGGACTGGATTATATGAGTGCGCATCCGTTTAAACGTTCTTCATTGTTTAAGATTTTAAATTCTGAAGACCTTTCGGAGGCAACTGAGATAACTGCGGTTAAGGTTTTTATGGGGGACACCGGCAGTAAAATTCCGCAGGTAAAACTTAATGCCGGTTATTTGGATGGGCATATCGAAAAATTTGATACTGTTACAGATACCGTAACTCAAGGCAGAGCTGTTCTGCCGAAGAAATGGCGATAAGTCAATTTTTTACTAATAATAATTTTTTGGAGGACAGGAAGATGAAGAAGTCAGTTATGAACAAATTGTTTGTTATGTTTTTAGCACTCGGAATAGTTAGTGCCGCCAACGCATCAGTGATATGGCACTACACTTTCGATGAAACGACCGGCACAACAGCCAATGATTCTGTCGGCAGCTACAATGGCACGCTGGTAAACGCGACTGGCACGCCTGCATACAGTTTTGACAATCAGTCGGTATCAGGCAAATACGGCAATGCGTTGTATTTTCGCGGCCCCAATGCAGGCAATGGCGGCGTGGGTGATGACTACATTAATGTTACCACTGGCGATTCGTCTTTGCCGGGCGCAGGCGATGATGTCACAGTTTCTATGTGGGTAAAGACAACTAATTGGGGACAGGGCGCTGTGTTGTTTTCATACAACAAGGACAATTTACTGTTCACTATTGGTTTGAATACCGTCAGTGGCGCTGCGCAGCTTCAGGTATATTCGAGGAATGTCAGTGCGGATACTACTATACAGGAACAGACAGTTATCACCGGTATTAGCAGTTCTGTCTGGCACTTGATTACGGTTAGTGTTACAGATACTGACCCGACTATTTATCTTGACGGCGTTGATGTTGGAGCATCGGCTGTTACCACAAGTTGGGCGGCAGGCAGCGGTATAAACATCGGCAGACGCAACTTTTCATCAAAAAGGTATTTTACCGGAGCTATGGATGATTTCGCGATTTTTGATACTGCGCTTTCATCGGAACAAGTCGCAGCTATCTATAACTCAACAACAACGATTCCTGAGCCGGCGACCATAGCAATGCTTGCCTTAGGTCTGGCGGCTGTTTGCAGAAGAACGAGAAAATAACTTATTCTAAATTTTAATTCGGAGGTCTAATAATGAAAAAGGTATTATGTTTAATTGCTCTAATGTTAATTTGCTCCGGCGCACAGGCGGCGACGGTTGCCTATTGGCAGTTTAATGACGATGTTCCGGGAGCTGTTACCGTTGCTGGTCAGAGAATTGTTGACAGCAGCGGAAACGGAAGAGATCTTTATACAGTTTCAACCCCATCATTTATACAGTGCAACCAGCTGTACGGTGATGGTTCGGCTATGTACTTAAAGTCCGGCGCCGATGAGCTGTGGTTTGACGCAGGTTATGATTTTGGCGACGGCGGCGCAGTTGCAGGTTCGTCGATTGATTTTGCAGCGGCCGACAGCTTCACAATCGAAGCGATGATACGCATTCCCGGCGGCACAAACGCTATATGCTGTATTCTGCAAAAGTATCCTACAAATGGAACGTATCCGTCTATTTATTTAAGAACAGAAAGCTCGACGAAGATTCGCTTTTCAATTACAGATACCGCGAATATCAGCAAAACTTACACAGTAGAGGGCCAGACAAATTTATATGACGGCAAATGGCATCACGTTGCGGCCGTAAGAGATTACTGGAATGCAACGATGTACATTTATGTCGACTATGTTATGGTCGGAAGCACTCCGGAAGCTATGTTCAGCGGCGATTGGACAGACACGACCGCAAGATGGTACATCGGTTCAATGGGGCCGGAAACAAACACCACCCGTGATTTTATCGGCGGTATTGATTTCATCCGCATCAGCAACACAGCACTGTCAACATCGGAATTCATTCAGGCTGAATTCGCAGACAGATTTGCGACATCTCCAACACCGGCAGACAGGGCTTACGACATTGCGATTCCATCGGTTGCATTGAGCTGGACGCCGGCAACTACCGCGACAGTAAGTTCGCAGGTTGTTCAGGTCGCCACGGATGTGGAATTTACAAATATTATCCAGACGTTCAATCTCGGCGGTTCTGCGACAACGGCAACGCTCACGCCAGTTGTAAACAACAGACGTTATTACTGGAGAGTCAACACAACAGGAGTCGATAGCGGCACATCTTTCACACAGACTGGTTTAACCTGGTATTTCCAGACGCCTGATGCTGACTCGACACTAATAGGCTATTGGAAATTTGATAATGTCGCAGCCGGAACTGTCATTGACCCCAATGCCAAGATTGTTGACACAAGCAGTAACGGAAGAAATCTGCGAGCGTTTTCTGTTTCCGAAACAGCAGCGGCAAGCTATGACAATCCTTGCGCGGCTTACGGCTCCGGCGCATCGTTCAGCAATAACAAAGGTATGATGCTTAATTTGTATCCGGGCTATATGTACACAGATGGCACTTACGCCGCGGCTACACCAGTTCTGCCTGCTTCAAACGGCGATTTGACAATTGAAGCGGTAGTAAAAATCACTCCGGATTCAGCATCGGGAAGTGCTATTTTTACCGTTACACAGACACCAGACTCTGTAACTTGGGATGGTATAGATAAAGCCGATGGCTACTATTTCAGAGTCAACCACACAACAGGTTATTTGAGATTTTCACTATGTAACGAAACTACATTACGTACGGCGACCGGCGCAACAAGCGTTTACAATGCGTGGCATCACGTTGCTGCGGTACGCGATACAACAGCCGGTACTCTGTCGGTTTATATCGATGGCGTTTTGGATAACGCCGTTACGGATACAACCGTTGCTCTTGGCGATGTTTTCCCGAACGGCTATTTGTCAGTGGGTGGTTTCGGGAGCCATAAGGACACATTGCGCAATGTTAGCGGCAATATCGACTTCGTAAAGGTTACCAAAGCGGCATTGACTCCGGCTCAGTTTGTTCAGTCATTTGCATTGCCGACAAATCCGAATCCGGTTGATGGCGCAACGGGTGTTCCGCTTGCCTATACGTTCAGCTGGACTTCAATTACCGGCGCGACGATAACAAGTCAGACAGTTAAAGTCGCAACAGACCAGTATATGCAGAACATTATTAAGACTGTTGCCGCAAGTGGAAATTCCGCGAGCATAAACGGTCTTGAGAATAACAAGACATACTACTGGCGTGTTGATACCGTTGGTTCAGATACGAACGGCGCGTTCAGCAGACAGGGCGAAATCTGGTCGTTCAGTACGCCGAATTGTCTGTTGACTCCCGCGGACGGCGACCTTGACGGCGACTGCATAGTTGACTTCAAAGATTTTGCGATTATGGCCGGCAACTGGCTCAAGTCAGAGTTTGAAGAGTAAACGTAATTGATGATTAAGATGCAGGGGAGGCAGTGAGTATAATTGTACCCCTGCATCTTTCTTATAGTTCAAAAGGACGTTATGAAAAATATTGGAATATACATTCTGTTGTTGGTGCTGGCTTCGTCGGTAACGGCTGAAGTGTTGTATCAGAATACGCCTTTTTATCAGGGAATGAACAGCTATCATACATTTCGTATTCCCGCGATGATTGAAGCGCCTGACGGCACATTGCTTGCTTTTGCAGAAGGACGCAAGAACAGAAGTTCGGATACCGGCAACATCGACCTTGTCTTGCGAAGAAGTTTTGATGCCGGCAATACCTGGCAGAGTTTGCAGGTCGTCTGGAGCGATGATGCGAACACCTGCGGCAATCCTGTTCCTGTCGTTGACCAGTCCAACGGCAGAATATGGCTTTTTATGACGCATAATCACGGCAGCGACACCCAAGCGAAAATTTCTGCCGGCACAAGTATTGAAGTTCGTACGATATGGTCGTGTTACAGCGATAACAACGGCGCAACCTGGTCAATACCTGTCAATCGCTTTAGCGAAGTGCAAAGTCCAACCACTCGCTGGGATGCGACCGGACCCGGCAACGGCATTCAATTAAGTTACGGCACAAAGGCCGGCAGACTGATAATCCCCGCAAACGGCAGGGTGATTTACAGCGATAATCACGGCTCAACCTGGACGCAGGGCGGCTTTAGCACCGGCGGAAGTGAATCGAGCGTTGCGGAATTAAACTACGGCACGCTGATGAAAAACGACCGCGCGACCAGCTCTTATGCATCATACAATCGTAGGATTGTTTTTTACAGCTATAATTACGGCGGAAGCTGGAGTTCGCCGATTGTTCGCGACGACCTGGTTGACCCGATTTGTCAGGGCAGCTCGATTTCTTATGTGCCGACGGGGGCTTCGGACAGATTGCTTTTATTTTCCAATTCTGCCGCGACAACGCGAATCAAAATGACCGTTCAAATGTCGCAGAGCAACGGCGGAACATTTGAAACAAAAAAACTTATCTACGGCAACAGCAGCGCATATTCGTGCCTTGCGAAAATGGCCGGCAATAACATCGGCCTGTTATATGAAAACGGCGACGGCTGGCCGTACCATAGAATCGGCTTCGCCAGATTTACAACCGGTTGGCTCAAAGACCGTTCGATTTTCCTGTGGGATTTTGAAGATTACGCACCGGGCAATACAATCCCCGCATCGGCGGATGCCGTCGAAGATGTTCGAGGTTATAATCTCAACGGCACACCAACTGCGGCCATTACTGCAGTTGCAGGCAGCGACGATTATTCAAATGGAACAGCCGCGAGTTTTGACGGCAGCGGACAGGGTATAAAAATATCTGATTCAGCATCAGGAGATGTTGTTGATCTTAATTCTGATGAAGATTTTCTGATTAGAGTCGTATTCCGCACTACATCACACGGCTCTGGCGGTACAGCAAACGCAGGTGCTCTTGTTGCGAAAGACGTTGGCACAAGCACTCAATCCTGGTGGCTTCGCGTGCAGGACGGCAAGGCCAGATTCCTTGTCGATAACGGAACTCAAACGACTTCTGTTACCAGTAGTCGATATGTCAGCGATGGCAAATGGCACGAGTTACTTGCTGTTCACAAAGGCTCATCGGCTGTTTTAGAAATGTATTTGGACGGTGAACTGACGGCACAGATTCCCGCGATTGCGGGCGGTTCTTATGCCAACAGCAACGCTGTGAGTGTCGGGGTTTTCAATAACGGCACTTGTTCATTTATTGGCGATATAGATTTAGTGCAGATGTACAGAGCGAATCGTCAACAGGTTTTGACTGTTAAAGAAGGCGATTTAAATTATGATTCGATAGTTGATTTTACAGATTTGGCCATTCTTATGGGAAACTGGCTCAGATTTTAATGAAAGGTAACAGTGATATGTATTCTCTGAAAGGTTTGATTGCCGCTCCGTTTACCGCGATGAAGGCAGACCGCAGTATTAATTTGGATATTATTGAAAAACAGGTGAACTTTTATGTTGCCAATGGTGTTGCGGGCGTTTTCGTTTGCGGCACAACCGGCGAAGGCGCTTCGCTTACGACAGCAGAGCGTGTACAGATTGCCGATAAATGGTGCAAGACTGCTCCGAAGGAATTGAAAGTTGTGGTTCACGTCGGCGACAACAGCATTGACGCGTGCAGACTTATGGCCGCAAACGCGCAGAAGTCCAACGCTTCTGCCATCGGCGCTATCGCTCCGAATTTCTTTAAACCAAATTCGGTCGATGTACTTGTCGATTATTGCAATCAGATTGCCTCGGCCGCTCCTGAGCTTCCGTTTTATTATTATCATATGCCTTCAATGACGGGCGTTAATTTCCCAATGATTGATTTTCTGGAAAAAGCGCCCGGCAAAATTAAAAATCTTGCCGGCATTAAATTTACTTATGAGGATTTAATGGATTTTCATCTGTGCCAGAAATTTGAAGACGGCAGATACGATATGCTCTTTGGCAGAGATGAAATTTTGCTTTGTGGCCTTGCTCTTGGAGCAAAAGGCGCTATCGGCAGCACATATAATTTCGCTTCGCCACTGTATAATCAGCTTATTGACGAATTCAATGCTGGCAACCTCGAACGCGCAAGAGTGCTTCAGCATAAATCTATGCAGATGATTAAAATTATCGCTTCTATTGGCTGTCCGTTTTTGGCCGCGAGCAAAGCGATAATGAAAGAACTCGGCCTTGATTTAGGGCCGGTAAGACTGCCACTGACGGATATTAACGAGCAGTTCACTTCGCTGATAAGCAAACTTGAGCAGCTCGGTTTCTTTGATTTTTGCAGCAAACAAAAAGCATCTTCTAAAATCAAAACAGCTGTTTTGAATCAGAAAGAAAGTAGAGTATAATAAAATTGTCCTCTGGGTTTCGGAAAGGATTTTGTATGAGCAGATTCTCTAAACTTTTCGCGCTTCTTTTGTTTGTTTCCGCAGGCTGTGCACAGGATACTAATCGGCCTGTCTATCAGGATCTTTTCATCAGCGGACAGGATGGTTACCACACATACAGGATACCTGCGATTATAACCACTCAAAAAGGCACTGTTCTGGCGTTTTGTGAAGGCCGAAAAAACAGCGGCGGAGATTCAGGTAATATAGACCTGCTGCTCAAACGCTCCGAAAATGGCGGAAAAACTTTTGAACAGCATATTGTGGTTTGGAACGATGCGAACAATACCTGCGGCAATCCCTGTCCGGTTGTCGATGCCGATACCGGCAGAATATGGCTCTTGCTGACGTGGAACAGAGGCGATGACCACGAAAAGGAAATTAAACGCAACGCAAGTAAAGATACACGTCGTGTTTTCGTTTCATATTCAGATGACGATGGCAAAACATGGACTTCTCCGAAAGATATTACAAAAGACGTGAAAAAAACGAAATGGCTCTGGTATGCTACCGGCCCAGGTGTGGGCATTCAATTAAAATACGGAAAGAATAAAGGCCGATTGGTAATACCCTGCGATTACTCCGCACAAGTCAGCGACCCAAATGAAAGCCAATACGGCTCGCACATTATTTACAGCGACGACCACGGCGCGACGTGGCAAATCGGCGGCGTTGTGAAAAACGGCGGAAATGAATGTCAGGTTGTCGAATGCCTCGATGGAAAATTGATTTTGAATATGCGAAATCATTCCAAATACGGCAGCAGGGCGATAGCGTATAGCGACGACGGCGGCCAAACTTTAAAAGATGTGGAATTTACTTCCAATCTGACCGAGCCGCGTTGTCAGGCGAGTTTAATAAGATATTCGCCGAACAAATGGGCGCGGAAAAACATAATTTTATTTTCAAATCCGAATCACAATAAAAAGCGATTGAATATGACGGTCAAAGGCAGTCTTGATGAGGGTAAATCCTGGACGCTGGAAAAATCTCTTTATGCCGGCCCGTCGGCGTATTCGTGTTTGACTGTTTTGCCCGATGGTAAAATCGCCTGCTTCTATGAATCCGGTGAGAAAAGAGCCTACGAAAAAATTGTCCTGGCGACGTTCAGTCTGGAATGGCTAACGGCTCGAAATCAAAACTCAAATAAATAAGGGAATATGATGAGAAGGAATATTTTGCCTGCATTAGTGTTGTTGGTACTTGCTGCGTTTGCACACGCAAACAAGGATAATGTAAATTGGTTTAACTGGTCGCAGATGCCTTCGCTCTCGGCGTTTTACGGACAAACAGAGCCGCTCGGAGCTGCGGGCGTATTTGCAGGCGTGCATAACGATGCGTTGATTATCGCGGGCGGTGCGAATTTCGCCAAACCTTACGAACAGACAGTCAAACAATGGCACGATGACGTTTTCGTTCTCGAAAAAAACAGCAAACAATGGCTGACAGGTTTCAAACTTGATATACCCATCGCTTACGGTGCGTCGGTTTCCACAAAATACGGTGTTGTCTGTATTGGCGGCAACGATGAGAACCAATCTTACGCTGATGTGTTTTTGCTCAAGTGGGACGGCAAAGAAAAGAAAATTATAAAGTCAAACCTGCCTTCACTGCCGCTTGCCTGTTCGCATACTTCTGCGGCTGTTATCGGTGATACTGTTTATATCGCAGGCGGTCAGCAGGGGACAAATCTTTCAACCGCGATGAAAAATTTCTGGTCGCTGGATTTGTCCAAAATTCCCGAGCCGAATAATTTGAACTGGAAACAACTGCCCGAATTCCCCGGTCAAAGAAGGGCGTTCAATATTACCGCCGCTCAGCACAACGGCAAAGAATACTGCGTTTATGTCATTGGCGGCAGGTATCAGGAAAATGCTGATGATGCCAACTGGATTGCACACAATGATATTTATGAATTCAGTCCGTCAAAATCAGTCTGGAAGAAATGCTCTGATTTGCCATATCCGGTTCACGCGGTTTGCGGAATTGACGCCGGCCAAAGTCATATTCTGATTTTCGGAACGGCATTAAAATCTCAAACTGATAACACCTATTCGCTCGGCTGTTTTAACAGGGATGTGCTTGCGTATCACACAATAACCGATACCGTTATAAAAGCAGGCCAAATGCCGATAAGTCAGGTAACGACAACGGCGGTAAAATGGCACGGCGGTATAATTATTCCGTCAGGCGAAATTTGCCCTCGCATTCGTACGCCGCAAATATGGAAGGCCGAATTGCAGCCGTTGAATAGTAATTTCGGAGTGGTTAATTTCACAACATTGGGTATTTATCTTTTGGGTATTATTGCGGTCGGCGTTTATTTTGCAGGCAGAAACAAAACCACCGACGATTTTTTCAGAGGCGGGAAAAGAATTCCGGCCTGGGCAGCCGGCCTGAGTATTTTTTCAACATTATTAAGCTCAATAACATTCCTCGCAATACCGGCAAAAGTATATTCTGCCGACTGGACGTTCATAACTGTTAATCTGATTATGCTGCCGATTGTTCCTTTAATTCTTGTTTTCGTTGTGCCGTATTTTCGCAGAATTGACGCGACAAGCGCTTACGAGTATCTCGAAAAGCGGTTCAATATTTTCATAAGACTTTTCGCTTCTCTTTCGTTTGTGTTTTTCCAGGTTGGCAGAATGGCAATCGTGATGTTCCTGCCCGCGCTGGCGCTTTCAACAATGACATCGCTGACAGTTCCGCAGTGCATTTTGATAATGGGCGTGATGAGCGTGATTTACTGCACTATCGGCGGCCTTGAAGCGGTGGTATGGACTGAAGCGGTGCAGAGTTTTGTACTGCTCGGCGGCGCACTGCTTTGCTTTGTAATAATAATTATGAGTTTGGAAAATGGCTTTTCGGAATTTTTCAGAATCGCAAGCGCAAACAATAAGTTTCACGCCGTCAACTGGGATTTTTCGAGTACAAGTTTTTATACAACTGCGTTATGGGTAATGATTATCGGCGGCATAGGCCAGACTCTCGTGCCTTATGTTTCCGACCAGGCGATTGTGCAAAGATATGTTTCAGTGGCGACCGTAAAGCAGGTTCGTGATTCGTTCATAACAAATATATCGGCAAGTCTCATAGCGACAATACTGTTTTTCGCTATCGGCACTGCGCTGTATGTGTTTTATAAAACCAATCCTCAGACGCTCGATCCGACGTACCAGAACGATGCGATATTTCCACTGTTCATATCGAACAATCTGCCAACAGGCATTGCGGGGATTGTTGTAGCGGGTGTTTTCGCCGCCGCGCAATCGACTATTTCGACAAGTATGAACAGCATCTCGACAGTGGTTGTAACGGATTTCGTGAAGAGATTTTCACTGCTCAAAACTGAAAAAGCATATTTGAATCTCGCCAGATTCTGTACGCTGTTTTTCGGAATATTAGGCACGGCTCTTGCGTTGCTGTTTGCCAGCGCGGACATTAAATCGCTATGGGAATCGTTTATGGAAGTGCTTGGCCTGTTCGGCGGGCCGATGTGCGGTTTGTTCCTGCTCGGAATGTTTACTAAACGAGTAGGCGGAACAGCAGCGATAATCGGCGCTGTAAGCGGGGCGGTAATATTGTTTTTGGTGAGCAGATATACAAAGGTGAATTTGGTGTTGTATGCAAGCGTTGGAATTGCTGCCTGCGTACTGGTCGGTTATTTGATGTCGTTTGTAATTCCGGAAAAGGGCAAAGACCTCTCCGGCCTGACACTTCACAATAAATAGCGTGTTGATTTATGCTGACTGAATTAAAAGAGCTTTTAATATATCTCGAAAACAATCTCGATGAGCGGCGGATTTTAAAAGCTGAAAAGCTCCACTGCGATTCGCTCGATTATAAGCCGGTTGAGCGATTGCCGTTAATTGCGCAGTATCCATATCCGCAGAATGTGAAATTTCGGCCGTTTGCGCATCGCGAAATTTTCGAAAGCCCGGAAAAAATGCTTTATAACCAGTTTGTAGCCGCATTTGGCAGCAGTATATATTTAAGCTGCCGACTCGGCGACGATTTACCTGTAACAATAAGGCCGGACTTTGGCTGCGTTCTGATGCCTGCGATGTTTGGTGCAAATGTCGAGCAGGTCGAAGACGACCCGCCCTGGATACGGCACGGCGAGGAAAAAATAAGTTACGAACAGATAATAAATACTTCGCTCAATATTAACGAGAACCTTGCGGCCAAAGTTTCCGAAACGTACAAATTTTACATAGACGTTTTAAATGATTATCCCCGTATTGCGAGACTGACGAATATTGTGCTGCCGGATTTGCAGGGGCCTTTCGATAATCTCGAACTGCTGCGCGGCAGCGATGTTTTTATGGAGATGTATTCGCATCGTGAGCTTTTTCTCAAAGCGATGGAAAGGCTCGCCGATGCGCAAATTGAACTTGCAAAACATTTCGACCAATATATCAGCAAAAGAATTGACGGCTTTAGTTTCCAGCACGGCTTTGCCGTAAAGGGCGGTATTCTTATCCGCAATGACACTTCGATTATGATTAGTCCGCAGATGTATGATGAGCTTGTCGCGCCTTTCGACGAGAAGATATTAAAAGCCTTCGGCGGCGGAATACATTCCTGCGGCAGGGTTGATAATATTGTGAAAAATTTTGTTTTGCTTGAATCGAATCAGTGTTTTGATTTCGGCCAGTCCGAGATGAACGATGTGGAATCGGCTTATAGTGTTGCTTCACGGAGGAAAACCGGACTTACAAGAATCACAGTGTCTGAACAGGATATTCTGTCAGGCGATATTTTGAAAAAATTTCCAACCGGAGTAAGTCTTCTCTTTAGAGCCGAATCTTTTGAACAGGCAAAAAAGGTAATAGAAAAATATAATATATATAGCCTTTGCGGCTGGTTTACATAACTTAATGCAAAAGTTCTTGGCTGTGCATCCGTGGAGATTTAGCGCTTATTTTGCATAAATATCTGTGCGTAGCAGATTTAATTGTTTTTCATGGAGGTGAAAAATGTCGTCGAATATCAGGAAACTTGTTTTGTGTTGGTTGTTTTTCTATGCAGTCTTTTCAGTACAGGCTTATATAAGACCATATAATGAAAGAAATGTCTTTCAAAGCGACAGCAGCTATTGCTACCGGATTCCGTCCATGGTACGCACAAACAATGGCACGCTTGTTGCGGTAGCAGAGGGCCGAGAAACTGATTGCGGCGATTATGGCGATGTGGATATTGTTGTAAGACGCAGCACTGACAATGGCAATACTTGGGGGAACACGATTTTAATCGACAGTTTTGGTTCAAGCAGATTACATAATCCTTGTCCAGTAGTTGACCAACGTACCAACAGGGTGTATGTATTTT
>JBDKUM010000102.1:0-8303 GCA_039679715.1 Phycisphaerales bacterium | reverse complement strand
CTGCGGGCACTGGTTCATTTCTGGAAGAGCAATCTGAAAAACTCGGCATCAGCATTAAAGACCAGTTCGCTTCGCTCGCATTTCAAAGTTCAGCACCAATAAAACTCGGCGAACGATGCACGGTATTTATGGAATCTGATTTGCTCGATTACCAGCAGCAAGGCGCGGAAACAAAAGACCTCGTTGCGGGGCTGGCGTATTCTATCGTAACGAATTATCTAAATCGCGTTGTCGGCAGACGTAAGCTTGGAGACAATATCTGTTTCCAGGGCGGCACTGCTTTCAACAAGGCGGTATGGGCGGCTTTTGAAAAAATTCTCGGCAAACCTGTTCGCGTGCCGGATCATCATGAAGTTACAGGCGCATTGGGCGCCGCTGTAATCGCTAAAGCCAAAACGCAAGGCGAAAGCAAATTCCGCGGCTTTGAAAATCTTGTACATATTAAATATGAAGTCGAATCTTTCGATTGCGAACATTGCTCGAACAATTGCGAAATTAAAAAAGTTACGCTGCCCGGCTGCGAACCGCTCTACTATGGTTCGCGCTGCGACAGGTATAATATCTCACGCGCGAAGAAACACAAACGAACGGCGGCAGCTTTCGAATATAGAAATCAAATGCTTCACCAGTTCGCGAAAATCGATGAACCTTTGAAACATAAACGAAAAGAAACGATAGGTATTCCAATGGCTTTGGTTAATTGGCAGTACTTGCCGTTGATAAATGTATTTTTAAGAAACCTGGGCTTTGAACCTTATGTAACACAGCCGACAAGCAGGCTGACAATCAAGAAAGGCGTCGAATCGGTAACGGCTGAACAATGTTTTCCTATAAAAGTAGCGTTTGGACATATCGCGGAGCTTATCGAGCAAAAAGTAGATTATATTTTTGTGCCGAGCATTGTCAGTCTTGAAAATTCATTCGACACGAACAAGGCTTCTAAACTATGCCCTTACGTTCAATCACTGCCATACCAGGCTAAAGCGGCTTTCGCGGGCAAATTAGGCAAATGCAAAATGCTCACGCCTGTTATAAGATTGGGAAACGGCAGAAAAGAATTATTGAAAAGTTTTATAAAAATCGCCCAGCAATTAAATGTAAAAACCCTATCTGTAGAAAATGCGGTTGATGAAGCATTAACGGCACAGAAAAATTTTGAAGAAAGTCTTATCCAAAGAGGCAGAGAAATTCTCACTTCTATCGGCGATAACGGAAGATTATTCGTATTAATAGGCAGACCGTACAATAGCTGCGATTCACAAATAAATTTGCAGCTTGCCGATAAACTTTCCGCGATGGGCATCGATGTATTGCCGCTGGATATGCTTGAACTGGCAGAAGCACCGATTGAAGATGAAAATCTGCATCGAAGCATGTACTGGGGACTTGGTCAGAAAATTCTTCGCGGTGCGGAAATTATTAAAAATGATAAAAGACTTTTCGCGGTTTATCTCTCAAATTTCAGTTGCGGGCCGGATTCGTTCCTTGAAACATTTTTCAGAACAATACTCGCGAATAAGCCGAGCCTGTTTCTCGAACTGGATGAGCATTCGGCCGATGCAGGGCTTGTAACGAGACTTGAAGCATTCTTCGACAGCTTGAGCCATTATCAACACGCGGTGCAACAAAAAGAAGCCAAAATTTTCAAAAACATCAGCAGTAATCATCGCAAACTTTACATACCTTACATGAGCGATTGCTCTTATGGCATGGCTTCGACATTTAAAGCATTGGGCAAGCAAGCGGAAGTTATGATAAGCGCAGACGAACAGGGATTGAATCTCGGCCGAAGATTTTCTTCAGGCAAAGAATGTCTGCCATGCGCGATAACTATCGGCGATATGCTTGCGACAACGCAGCGAAAAGATTTCGATCCTGAAAGAAGCGCATTTTTAATGCCTTCAGCTTCCGGGCCGTGCAGATTCGGCGTTTATAATTGCATGCAGAAGCTAGTATTGAAATACGCGGGTCTTAAGGATGTTCCTATATATGCGCCGAATCAGGATATGAAATTTTATAATGATATCGCACGTGATATGGGCGGAAAAAGCTGGAAGCTTATGCTCGATGCATGGACTTCGATGGTCGGCATCGACCTTATGGGCAAAGTAGTTCTTAAAAGTAAATCTCAAGGCGCAGACCGACAAACTGTCAAAGAAATTTACAATCAATGGCTTAAAGCCTGGCTCAAGAACACCGAATCGGGTGGTTCGCTTGCGAGCAAAAAGGAATTGATGGGCGAGTATGCGCAAAGATTTTCACAACTGACAAGCTCTGCGATTTCAAAGCCCCGCATCGGTGTTGTAGGCGAAATATATGTACGCAGCCATCCATTCGCGAATAATCATATTATAGAGCGACTCGAAGAACTTGGCACCGCATGTTCGCTGGCACCGTTGGCGGAATGGGTTTATTATACAAATTATATGCGAATGCTCGGGGCGAAAAGGGCCGGGCGTTATTGGTATTATTTGACGAACATTTTTCAGGATTTCGTTCAGCATTATATCGAAAAGGCTCTTGCTAAACCTCTGGAGAAAAAATTTGGCACGCTGGCGGAGCATGATGTCAAACAGGTTCTGGCACTTGGACAAAAATATATTGATATTTCTTTTGAAGGTGAAGCGGTTTTGAGCGTAAGCAAGATAGTTGAATACCATAAGCATGGTTTTGCAGGCGTGATTAATGTTATGCCTTTTACATGTATGCCTTCGACGATTGTATCAAGCCTGATTCCGCAGCTAAGCAGAGATTGCGATAATATGCCGATTCTGAATCTTACATTTGACGGCACGGAAGATGTAACTTTCCCAACACGTCTGGAAGCATTTTATCAGCAATGCTGTCAACGTGCAAAAATACTTCCGACTTTCACAACTTCGACCATTTCGGCAACATCGTGAACGCGGACGATTGAAACTCCAGCCGCTGCGGCAAGCGCGACCGTTGCCGCTGTTCCGAATATCCTGTCTTTGGGATTTGCTTTGCCGGTCAGTGTGCCAATGAATTTTTTCCTGCTGGTGCCAAGCAAAACCTTATAGCCTGTTTCAACAAAACGCGAAATATTTTTCAGCAGCGTTAAATTATGCTCCATATTTTTGCCGAATCCAATTCCGGGGTCAATGAAGATTTTTTCTTTTTCAATGCCCGCGTTTTGGGCCGCATTTGCCCTTGCAAGCAAATAATCAAGAACCTCATGAACAACATCATCATAATGCGGCTCTTTCTGCATAGTCTCTGGATTGTTCTGCATGTGCATTAGAATTACGGGCAGTTTTTTTTCTGCCGCGAGTTTGGCGGTTCGCTGATCAGCAAGCGAAGTAATATCATTTATCATTGAAGCGCCTGCTTCAATTGCCGCTTTTGTAACGTCATAATCCTTACTGTCAATGCTTATCGGAATATTTATTTTCGCAGCGAGTTTTTCAATTACGCCAATTGCGCGTTTGATTTGCTCATTGCTGCTTACAACTTTCGAGCCGGGACGAGTTGATTCGGCGCCTATATCAATTATCGCCGCGCCTTGCCGCTCCATCTCTATCCCGCGGGCTACAGCCTTATCGATATCGAGAAAATCTCCGCCATCGCTGAACGAATCTGGCGTTACATTGAGAATGCCCATCACAAGACAGCCTTTGGAAAAATCAAGTTTTCCACTGGGCCAAGTTAAGATTTCAGAAGTATTATTAGCCACAGAGCTCACAGAGAACACAGAGATATAAATTTTATTTTTTTTACCACGAATGAACTCGAATAAACAATTTTTTTATTCTACTATATCTGAACGCATAATAAGGAAAAACATGTAATTGCCAATCTGCACCTGGCCGGAAATAATCGGTTTTTTGATAGGAATTTTAATTATATTAGCAAATGAAATATCGTTTTCACCCGCAGGCACATTAGGTTCTGTTGTGAAGAAATTATCAGAGTAAAATGAATACTCCATCCTGATATGTTTATCATCTAATATCTCGGGCAATCCTTTAAAACTTGTCCTTGATGAATAAGGAGTAAACTTAAAACCATTTTTGAACTCTTCTTTTATATATTCTTTTTTTTCTGAACGTGTTTCCGTCTGCTCCTTTGAAGCGGTCTGAATTCTGGCAGAAGTTATCATATTCATACTATTGGGCTCGCTCAAGCACCAGGCAAGATTTTTAAGCGTTACAGTTCCATTCTCTTTTTCCGACAAAGGCTGAACGCCAGATTTCTGAATGGCATTGGCATCAACCCTTAAAAGCCACGCTTCAACGATGACGCTGCGATAATCTGGTTTTTCTTTTTCCGGCTTTCCCTGCTCATCTACTTTTTTCTCCTCTCCATAGCCAGTAACACAAATTGCCAAAACACACAAAACCATCAAAATCTTTTTCATAAATTAATCCTCTCAAATTAGTTATTCAATCTAATCTATTCAGCATTGAGATTGCCACGGCTGTCTGCGGACAGCCTCGCAATGACAATAAACGCAATTCTGTCATTGCGAGGAGTCCTGCGTAGCTTTAGCGGAGCAGGACGACGAAGCAATCTCAAACCATAAAAATTTAAACTATGTTATTATTGGAAAAACAATTAGCCATATCAATAAAGTTTTTAAAATCGGTCAGTCTGAATTATTTATTCAGTTTGGAATCCTAATCCTGCAAATACTTTATGCAAGTTCACATCCGCATTTATTATTTTCGTATTAACAAACTCCCTGCGGATTGGATAATTCTTTCGAAGACTATCAAAATAAACACCTCGCTTGTCAACAGGCTCATTTTTAATCCTTCTTAGATTCTCATCATCTTTACTAATATCATAGAGGCTGTTCACAGCAAAAAGTAACGGATTTTTTTCATTTTTTATTAAAATTTCCGGTAATTTCGGTTCTGGCAGAAAACTTTGGGCTGTAAACTTTGGCTTTATACCAAAAAAATTACAGAATGCATTATAAATCATTATCATGCCAATGACTTTTCCATCATACGAATAGCCTGCAATATGCGGCGTACCGAAATCGACCATATCAAGCAGCTCAACATCAATATCAGGCTCTTTTTCCCAAACATCAAGAACGCAGGCACTTAATTTCTTCGTGCTAATCGCTTTTTTCAGTGCAATAGTATCATGCACACTTCCGCGACAGGTATTAAAGAAAATCGCACCATCTTTCAGTGCAGCGAAAAAATTTTCATTCGCTAAATGATAAGTTTTATCAATGCCCTCTTTTGTCAATGGCGTATGCAGCGTAACAATATCACAATCAAAAATTTCATTCAATGGCCGGTATTTATCCTCGCCTGTTTGTCTTTTCAAAGGCGGATCATTCAAAACAACTTTCATTCCAAGCGCTTTTGCTTTTTTCTCTACCCTGCTGCCGACATTACCAACACCAACAATGCCGATTGATTTTTTGGAAACATCGAAATGATATTTTTCAGCTAAATTAAGAAGTGCTGAAGTAACATATTCGGCTACGGAATTCGCGTTTGAACCTGGCGCCGATGCGAATTCGATTTGCTTGTTTTTCAAATATTCGGTATCGACATGCTCAAAACCGATTGTGGCTGTTGCGACAAACTTTACGTTTGAGCCTTCAAGCAGTTCTTTATCGACTTTCGTGATACTGCGAACAAGCAGAGCATCAGCATCTTTTAGAATATCTTTTGTGATTTTTCGGCCGTGAACGGTTGTAACATCTCCTGCCGAGCTGAAACATTCTTTAACAAATGGTATATTTTCATCCGCGATTATTTTCATAATGTCTTCCTAATGATAAAAAACATTATACACAATTTTTGCGGAATGTTCCAGTAATATGATTTGCTTGTTTACGCGGTTGTTGAGGCAACAGGCTGATTCAAAGCCGCAAACAGCTCATTGCTCAATTTATCAACCAGCTCTCTTACGGAAATAATTTCATTGCACTTATACGCATTAGAGCCCGCAAAAGCGAAAGCTTCATCAAGTTTGCCAACTGAAGCATTTGATAAAACTTTAGCAATACAGTAAGGTGCTTTATCCGTATCACAGGTTCTAAGGCATTTGTAGCTGCATTTAAAAGGTATGGTCAGCCCTTGTTTGATTTTTTCAACAAACGGACTGTTTATAACTCTACCCGGCAAACCAACGGGACTTTTGATAATTGTCAAATCGCCTTCTTTCGCGTCAAGATAAGCCTGTTTGAAATTTATGTGTGCGTCGCATTCAGTGGTGCAAACAAATCTTGTCGCCATCTGAACGCCTGAAGCGCCGAGCTTAAGAAATTTCGCTATATCTTTGCCGTCAAAAATTCCTCCCGCAGCGATAACCGGAAATTTAGTTTCGAATGAATTAGCAAGCTGCACAACTTCTTTTACAATATCTTCGAGTTGCATGGCCGTTCCATTCTCAAGGCTTTCAGCGGAATATCCCAAATGTCCGCCTGCTTTGGTGCCCTCTACAACAACAGCATCGGGCAGCCTGTTATATCTCCCCTGCCATCGTCTGCAAATGAGAGCCAGCGCTTTGGCCGATGATACGATAGGTATGAGTTTTGTAACTTTATTGTTTACCAGTTTGGGCAAATCCAGCGGCAAACCTGCGCCGCTGATAATCATATCTACATTTTCCTCGGCTGCGACTTTGACAAGGTTTTCATAATCAGTAAGCGCAACCATCACGTTTACGCCGATAATACCTTTGCTCATACTGCGTGCTTTGCGGATTTCATTGCGAAGCGACAGGCTATTGAACTCTAATAAATCCCCCTGGTATTCTTCGAACAAGCCAATGCCGGTACTTGCAATAATCCCGGCGCAACCGGTATTCGCGACTGCAGCGGCAAGATTCGCCCCTGAAACCCTAATGCCCATGCCGCCTTGAATAATAGGAGGATTGATCGATAATTCGCCAATTTTTAATGTTGGCAGATTGCTCAGCATAGAACACCTTCATTGAAAAAATGATTAAAAAGAACGTCGTTTATAGTAGGTATTGAAGCTAATAATGTATTCAGGCGTTTTACTATCTCAAAGCCCGCGATGCGACTATTCTATTATAGTATATTACCACCCATGCGATATAGGAACAATCTTTATATTTAGTTTTTTTAAGGAATTTTATAAAACTAATTTTAAAGTTCAAATCCGGCTATTTTTTCATGACAATCCGGACAACCGCCGCTGGCAATGCGATTTTTTGAGATGAAATAACCTTCTCGCTCGATTAATAAATGTTCACACTTAGGACAATAGGTGTTTTCGCCCTTTCGTGTATGCAAATTACCAATATAAATATAATGCAGCCCAACCTCTTTGCCTATGTCATACGCCATTTGCAACGTTGATACAGGCGTCGCTTCGGAATCGGTATGCCTGTATTGAGGATAGAACCTGCTGATATGCCAGGGAACATCAGGTCCGCAAATTTTCAAAATCCACTCAGCCATTTGATGCAATTCAGTTTCAGAATCATTATCGCCGGGCACAATTAAAGTTGTCAATTCAATCCAAATTTTTGTTTTGTTGACGATATAATCGATTGTTTCAAGTACGGGCGCAAGTTTGGCCTTACACAAACGTTTATAATAATCTTCACTGAAGCTTTTTAAATCTACATTTATGCCGTCGAGCCAGTCTTTCATGAAATCAACCGCCTGAATTGTCATATAGCCGTTTGAAACAAAAACATTTTTCAAACCTTTTTCTTTAGCTGTCTTTGCGCAATCAGCCGCAAGTTCCATGAAAATTGTAGGTTCGGTGTAAGTATAAGCCATGCTTTTGCAATTTTCACGAATCGCCAATTCCACAAGATGTTTGGGGCTGATATCCTGTCCTTCCAGTTCCTGCTCATTTTTTAAAATCTGGCTGATGTGCCAGTTCTGGCAAAAATCGCATCTGAAATTACATCCCTGCGCTGCTATTGAAAAAGCTTTGCTCGCAGGCTGAAAATGAAACAATGGTTTCTTTTCGATTGGGTCGGAATTTGCCGCCACTAACTTGTGATAGTTCAGGGAATATAATTTGCCGTCTATATTTTTGCGAACATTGCAATGACCTCTTTTGCCGTCACCGATTTTGCAGTGCCAGTTGCACAAAAAACAGTGAACCATCTTGCCGCCTAACGGTTCATACAAAACAGCTTCTTTAAAATTTTCTGCCATGAAGGCTATTATATCAGGGCTAAAAATTTCGCCAATATTTTAATTGGATGTTCTGTTTGTTTGCCGGTCAGATGCTCAATCTGCATTTTGCATGTCGAGCATTCGGTAAGAACAACATCAGCCCCTGATTCTTTTATTTTTTCGGCCAATTTACTGCCTATCTGCATCGAAA
>JBDKUM010000101.1:0-2288 GCA_039679715.1 Phycisphaerales bacterium | reverse complement strand
AAAGGACAACTATATCCAGGCTAGAGATGAAAGTCTACGTTTGATGGAAGAAGGATTTGATATGGGCACCAATGGGAAAGAGATGAACAGTAGAGAGGAACTGCATCATCGTGGCTAATGGGCACTTTGTCGACACCAATATTTTGGTTTATGCCTACGATAGTTCAGCCGGACTAAAACGCCAGAAGTCTATAGATTTACTTAGGCACCTATGGACAGAACGAACAGGATTTCTAAGTATTCAAGTCCTTCAAGAATTCTATGTTACAGTTACACGAAAGATTAATAAACCCATTACACCAGAAAATGCGGCCCGTATTATTCGAAATTTTGAGGCCTGGCCGATTCATTGTCCGGATGTTAGGGATATTGTAGAGGCTATTCGCATTCAACAAAAGTTATCGATTTCCTTTTGGGATGCTATGATCATATGCAGTGCTGTATGCACAGACTGCGAGGTGTTATGGACAGAAGACCTTAATACCGGGCAGCGATATGGGCAGCTGGAGATTAAATCTCCATTCAAAGACCTATCTTCTTTTCCTTAAACCAAAACCATTGCTGTTATGCATGTTACTTACCGAACTTATGTTGGTGCAGGGCTTTTTTTATTTACTGGCTGCCTCACCACTAATCTTGCTATCAAGATGGTCTTTATAAGATTAGCGGTTGTCCGGTACTTTCAGCACCCAGCCGGTTCTTATAAAATAGCGATCCGTTATGTTGGGATTGAGATCCAGGATGGCCTGTATGCTCGTTTTGAAATAATGCGCAATCCTGGTCAGGTTGTCCCCATGTACGACTGTGTAATACGCGTATCTTTGCCCTCCACCGCCGGAAACCTCGCTGAGTTCGGAATCATTCAGTTGGTTTGACATGTAATTACCTCCAGTGATTAATCGTTATGTATTTCAAGCAGCAATTTCTCCAACCAATCATCAACCCCAAGCATTTTAGCCCAATGCATTAGATAATTATGATCGAGAAGCTCATCTTGAACTAGCAATACCCCTTTAGCATCTTGGTAGTGCCGGTCGGCCACGCATCCACCGTCTTTATACCATAATAATTTGGTAAGAATGATGTCTTCAGGGGCTGCAATTTGCATAATTTCGCCTGTTTCAAGGATTGTTTCAGGTCGGCGTCTGGAGAATTCTTCGGTTGCGTATAGGTCATTCTTTAAGATAAAAATATCTACTTTAAACATGGTCGGCAAATGAATTAAATTAAAGCAACTCCGATGTTGAATTGCCTCAAAAATCATATCGGCATCAATATAAAATTCATCTTTTAATTTATCCACCAGTTGTTGAACTTTGGTATGATCAAGATCCGAAATAAGGTCTGCATCTAAAGTGGCTCGTGGAATTCCATGGATCGAACTCCCGAGTGACCCACCAATAAAATATTTGATGCCACATTCTTCAAGAGCTTTAATAACTTTAAATGTAACCGAAAAAGGAATGAGCATCAGTAGCCCTCTTTCTCCGGATCCCATTGGTTGACTTTAATAGACAGATCCCGTCCCCATAAGATTGCTCCCAACCTTTTATCAAATTCGGATTGAGAAATATTGGGATGCCGTCTTCGGATACCAGCTTTAGCCAAGTTTATAACGGTTTCTGACATTTCCATTGCCAATCTTAATTTAAGCGGTATAGCCATTTCACGGTAACCATTAATTATTATAGTTTGAGCAGCAGGACAAGTGTCTGAGATTTCAGGCATGTGAAAATACCTCCATAATTAATTAATGATTATTTACAGTGTAAATGAAAATATACACGCAAGCAACGCGACTGCGGGAAGCACGGGACCGTTCTTTCCTTCCCTGGATGGTAGCTTATTTTGCACCGGCAAAACTTCCACGGAAAGACATCTACCGTCAAAGCTAATTTGGAGGCAAATTATGGTTGTTTGTCGCCGAAATAATTACTATGCTTATAAATAAGGGATTGTGCGGAAACTTAGGGATTAATCTGTAAATATGTAATAAAGCAATAATGCCTAAACAACTTCCTTATAGCCCCGACATGTGATTAAAAACCGATACGGAATAAAGTTATACCCCGGTCAGGTAAAAACGGCTGGAGGATGAATCAACAGCCTATCGGGTCAAAATTCATATCTTTATCCTCTTTGTCTATGCATTATGCATAAATAAAAACATCAACTGTGTAAAGTAAAGGGCTGTACTGAGTTGCCATTATCAGCACCAAGTGTTTAGGCAATTAGCTTTTAAATTTGGGAAAATCCTGTATCAGCCTAATGTCAGGGACAAGACATTT
>JBDKUM010000100.1:0-10095 GCA_039679715.1 Phycisphaerales bacterium | reverse complement strand
ATACAGGAGCGATTTTATACTGCTTGAATCGTTCAGATGAGGCAATTAAGCATTTTCTTAAAGCGAAAGAACTAAAGCCTGATTCTGCGGAAATTTTGTGGAATCTTTCTGAAACGTATCTTTCGGAAGGAAAAGCAAAAGAAGCAGAGACTCTTTTTGAAAATATGGAAAAAATCGGAATCCTCAATGCCGAGGTGCTGAACAGAACCGCGGAAATGCTTGTAAATTCCGGCGATTTGAATGTCGCTCATAAAGTTCTGAATAAATCACTGGAGATATCGCCTAACCAGCCGATACTTCATCCGATGCTTGAAATAATCGGAAAAAAAATGGCAGAAAATTAAAAATAAGACACCAGGGAAAGCCATGGAACAAAAGAATAAAGAAACCATCGAACAGGAGAGTGCCGGTTACGAAGAAATGCAAAAAGCGGGAGATTATTATACGTCCATTGGCGATTACGAGCTTGCACAAAAATGTTATGAAAAAGCAACCGCATTAAATCCGGACGAAGCTGCCCCTTATGTGGGACTTGGAATTATTGATTATCAAAAAGATCAACTTGAAAATGCCGAAATTGCATTTCGTGTGGCATGCAGACTAGATATGAAATGCTCCAGGGCGTATTGCGGCATGGCAATGATCGCGCAAAAAAGAGAAGATTATGAGAAGGCATTTGAAATGTATCTCAAGTGCCTGGAGGTCAATACAGATAATCTTACCGCCCTGCTTGGATTGTTTCAAACGTCATGTCAAATGGGGTCTTTCGCCAAAGTTATTCATTACCTCGAACTTTATTTAAATACACATCCGGAAGATTGTTCTGTCCTGTTCGCGCTTGCGGCGCTTTATGTAAAAGAAGGAAATTTCGAAAAATCAAAAATTACTCTTGAGAAAATTTTGCAAATAGACTCCAAAAATCAAGACGCCGTGAACCTGCTCGAAGAGGTTGAGCATAATCTGGTATCAAAATGAACACATTAGAAGAGACAAACATAATGGTTAATCTTGAGCGGATTGTTGAAAAACAAATCGAACAGGCTCTCAAGGGAAATTTCAACGCTGTTGAAAAACTCGCTCAAGAAACAAATGCGGAATTAGATAAGTTGTTTTCAAGTACTCTTTCACAGGTTCCTGATTTTGAAACCAAAAAACAAAACTTACTAAAAATGTATCGAAAGCTTGATTTGATGCTGTCGGCAGAAAAGCAAATCGTTAAAGAACAGGTTAAAACCGTCGATAACGTCCGAAAAACATTAAGCGCATACAGTAACAAAGCATAATAAAATTACAATTTAAGTTAGAGAGTGCCGAGTTCGATAATTAATAATAGAGATTTGAAAGCCAGAAATAAGATTTTATGGCTCTACTATATTATATAGTACAGGTTAAAGGACAGAAAAATGTCAACATTAACATTGCCAGGGCTGTCAACCGGAATTGATACCAGCAGTCTAATTACACAGCTTGTAAATATCGAGAGCAAAAGACTGGCTACATACAAAGTCAGGAAAACGAATTTCGAAGCGCAACAGACTGCTTTGGAATCGGTAAAGACAAAAATATCGGCTCTGAAATCCGCAACGGCACAGTTGGCAGACACAGAGAATCTTAATGTATTTTCCACAACTTCGAGCGACAGCGACATCCTTTCAGTTTCCGCATCAGCAGACGCGAATCAGGGTTCGCATTCTATTGAAGTAAAACAGCTTGCGACAACTGAAACATGGATTCAGGATAGTTCATCTTTCAGTTATAAAACCGATTTCGTTGGTGAAGGAACATTTATATATACATATAATAATCAAACAAGAGCTATCAACACTGTCGCAAATGAAACAACGCTTGAAGATCTTGTTAACCTTATCAACAATGATAGCAATAATCCGGGAGTTACCGCAAGCCTTCTTTATCACGGCGGTAAACACCATTTAATGTTAAGCGGCCAGAATGCCGGAGAAGATTATAAAATATCGGTAGATTCCAAGTACACGGAAGTTTGGAAATCCGCAACGGGCTTTACTGATGGCGGCGCAGATGCAAATCTTACAACCAAAATATCAGAGCTTGACCAGTTTACAAAAAATTCCGGTCTGCTTGGCGGTGAAAAAATTATAATCAGCGGCAAGAATCATTTTGGTACAGCACTGGCCAACAAAGAATTAAACATCACATCTAGTACCACAATAGGACAACTTATTGACGCGATAAATGAGCAGTTTGACGGTACGGCAACCGCAAGACTGGAAAACGGTAAAATCGTTTTGCAGGATCATCTTTCTGATACAAGCGCTATGGAAATAAGCATGTCTTACGATATAGGTACAGGCACAACTGCCTTGACATTGCCTGCAATGGCAACGACAACCGAAGGCGGCGGAACACCAACGATTTTGGGGCTGGGAACTTTCAGCAAGACTCAATCCTCACAAAGTTCGCAAATCAAAGTGGACGGTTATCCTACTTCGTCAACAGCAGAAGTTCAGAGATTAACGCTTGGTTCAGCGGCAACTGACGGACATTTTCATCTAACGTTTAATGGAAAAACGACTGCGGAAATAGCTGTCGGCGCAACTACAGAACAAATTCAAAATGCTTTAACTTCAGCCGGTATAAGCGGAATAACGGTAAGCGGAGATAGTCTTACGGGCGGCGGCAGCGGATACACCGCTTTTACATTTGAATCGTCAGCAGGCGATGCGAATATGCTTTCAATCGATGCAAGCGGTATTGTTTTTTCAGGCGGCAACAGCGCCGTTTTCACTGAAAACACAAAGGGAAATAACGGTTATATTGAAAGAAACAGTAACAGCATAAACGACGCTCTTAGCGGCATAACAATTAATCTCAAAGATGTAACCGAAGAAAACAACCCGGTTAAAATCACCGTAAGCAGGAATACATCGACTGTATCACAAAAGATACAAGCGATGGTTAAGGCATATAATGAATTGATGACAGAACTTAAAACGCAAACAGAGTACGACGCGAGTACTAAAAAAATGGGGAAATTAAGCAGTGATATGGCTGTTTCCTATATTAAAGGACAAAGTGCAAATCCATTTCTGGGAGTTGCAACAGGATTCAAAGAATCTGTAGACAGTTTCGTACAAGCATCAGATATTGGATTGACATTCGACGGCGAAGGATTGCTGGAGTTTGATACAACAGAATTCAACAAAGCTGTTGCAGATGATTTTAACGGGGTGTTGAGCCTTCTTGGCGCTAACAAGACAAGCAATAATGATAGCGGTATAATCGAATTTTATGGTGCGAGTGAAAAATATACTACGGCCGGCTCGTATGATATACAGGTTGATATAGATGACAGCCATCAAATTACAGATGTAAGAATAAAATTATCAACCGAATCCGAATGGCGCCATGCGACATGGAATGGCAACATGGCGGCAGGCAATGTAACTTTTGATAAAGAGAGCAATCCTTTGTATCCTGAAAATGGTCTTCAGTTCACAGTTGATTTGACGCAGGCACAAGGAACATACAGTTCGAGTATTTCTGTAAAACAAGGTATCGTTAACAAGCTGGATAATTACATCGCAGAGGTGCTCGAGGCCAATGGCAGACTTGATATCAGTTCAGATGTTTTAAGCAATAAAATAAAAGCGATGGAAACGAAAATTTCTAGTGAAGAAACAAGGCTTGAAAAATATAAATCGAGACTTGTTGATAAATACGCAAGACTTGAAAAGACAATAACATTGATTCAGCAGCAATATTCACAATTGACTTCGTTATCTTCTTAAACTGATTTGAAGATGATTATCCGAAAAATCAATGTCATAAAAGTGTTAATTTTTGGCTCGTTTAGGTCATTTTAGGTCGCGCAGATGTCATATTGATGTCATTTATTGCCAAAAACACTTAAGAAAACATCTCTAAATTATAAAAGACACACAAAAAACCTCATTTTTGTTTCAAAAAAACAATTTTTAGCTCAAAAGATGGGAAAAGATTTCCAAAAATTCATGTTTTTACAGAAAAAAACATTCTGTAAATGAGCAGATGAGTAAATGGGTAGATGAGTGAATGAGCGAACAAACTAAAAGTTTAAAACTTAAAGTGCAAAACCAAAACTCAAAATTTATAATTCCGGCCGAAGGCCACAAGTCAATTCCACAACTTTGCACTATTCACTATTAACTTTTCACTTTCTATATTATACCATAATGTCAGTCTGGAATCGAAGGGAATGAGATTGAAGCGAATAGATTTTGTAAATATTTTTTTCGAAACTTGCGCAAACTTTGAAAAAGCGTATCTCATGAATCGTGGATAAGGAAAATTAAGCGCCTCTTTTTCGGAGTCTGTAAATCATTGCCAAAATTTCAGCAACCGCAGCGTACAATCTTTGCGGTATCGCATCGCCAGGTTTTTTGACGCTGGCATAAATCGCTCTTGCCAATTCCGGTCTTCTGATAATCGGCACGCCATAGGCACGCGCGATTTCCCTGATTTTTTCAGCTACCAAATCCGCGCCTTTAGCGACCATGATCGGAGCATCCATAGTTTTCGGGTCATATTTCAAGGCGACGGCAACGTGGGTCGGGTTGACAAGAATAACATTTGCTTTTGGAACTTCCTGAAGCATACGCTTTTTGGCCATTTCAATTTGTATTCTGCGTACGCGAGATTTTATTTCAGGAGAGCCATCGGTATCTTTTCTTTCCTGCTTGATTTCCTGCTTGGTCATCATCAAGTCTTTGATATATTTCCACTTTTGAAAAAAGACATCGGCAACGGCAATAATCAGCAATGCAACGCAAATCCGCATCAGCATACCAAGGCTGATATTCGCTATAGCTATAATAATCTGGTCGCTCCATGCCCATCTGATTGAAGCAAGGGTTTCAAGTTTATCGCTAAGAAATTTCCAAACTATTGCAGAAATAAAAATCAGTTTCGCAACTGAAACTACCAATTTAACAAGAGATTTCATATTAAATAGTTTTTTAAAACCATTTACAGGATTAATTTCATCAAGCTTCAAACTCAAAGCTTTTGGAGAAAAATGAATTCCACTGACAGCAAGGCATGATAAAATTCCGCCAACAAATAAAGCTGCAAAAACAGGAAGCAAAATTAAAATTGTACCTGTGATTTCGTCATTATAAAAATTTATGAATGTTTTTGAATCCGTAAAAATATTATTCTGACAAGCAAATCCAAGCTTTAACTGCTGAATAAACCATTGCATCATTTTCGGCGCAAATAAGAAAAGAACCAAAACAAGCGAAAGAATGGCAACGACATTGGGCAGTTCCTCACTATGCGCAACCTGTCCCTGCTCGTGGGCTTTCTGGAGCCTTCGATACGTCGGTTGTTCTGTTTTTTCTGAGCCGGAACTTTCAGCCAAGATTTATCCTTCGTTAAGCGGTTGCGGGCTATGACTTTTGGGCAGACACTTGGGTCTGCCCCTACATACAATAATATTACCTACAATGGTAAAAGTTTGCCCATCCAATCGGCAAACTCATTTACAAATAGATTAATAAACGGTAAAAATGCGCCGAGCATCAGCAAGCCCATTCCTACACGCAATGGCATACTGATAAATAAAATATCCATATCAGGTATCAAACGCGCAAAAACCGCCAGGACAATCAACAGCAGCAAAAAGGCGACAAGCATTGGAGCGGCAAGTCTAAGGCTTGCAATTAGCATTATCGAACCTGCTTTGACAACGCCTTCGACTAAATCGGGAATCGAAACCATTGCGCCTGCGGGAAATGCCTGATAACTTTTTGAAATAATCATAAGCAGCATGTGATGGCCGTTTGCGCTTAAGAACATCAGGATAAAAAGCATATCAAGAAAAATACTCAATGATTCAACGCTTTCGCCGGAAAGAGGGTCAAGCACTTCGGCCATTGAAAGCCCCATTTCACGTTCAATCATTTGGCCTGCTAATTTAACAGCAGAATAAATACAAACGCTTATTAAGCCTAAAGCAAAGCCGTAAATAGATTCGTTAATTAAAAGTATCGCGGCCTGGAGTTCGCTTACTGCGCTAAAATCAACCGGAGAAGGAGAAATAGCGGCAAGGAAAATGGCGACTGTTACGACGATGCAGATTTTTATTCTAACCGGAATTAAATCCGCGCTGAATAGAGGAGTAACAAGGAAAAACGCGGAGGTTCGCGTGAGTATCAGCATGAAACCGAGCAGTTTTGTTATCATCAATTCCATTTTTACCGCGCGATGTTTTGTATATAGCTAAAAATTTCAGTTGTGAATTTCAACAGTAAATCCAGCATCCATGCGCCAAACATCAATGCAACAAAACCGCAGGCGACAAGCTTGGGAGCGACTGTGAGCGACATATCGCGGATTGATGTAACTGCCTGGAAAAGGGTAATCACAACGCCAACGATAATACAGGTAAGCAGAATCGGAGCAGAGAGAAGCAAAGTGATTTCGAGCGTCTGTCTGCCAAGGTAAATAATAAAACTAGTGTCCATATTGTTAATAACCAATAACCAAGGAACAAATTACAATTAATAATCAATGACCAAGATACAAATTCCAACTAATAACCAATAACCAAGGGACAAATTACAATTTAAGAGCACCTCTAATAATTTGTAAGGCTGAGATTGCTTCGTCGTCCTGCTTCGCATACAGCTACGCATGACTCCTCGCAATGACATTTTTTCAGAGGTTATCTTAATTGAATCCCAATCCTAAACTTTTTGCCAGCAGTCCCCAGCCATCGACGAGTATGAACAAAATCAACTTGAAAGGCATTGAAATCATAACAGGCGGCAGCATCATCATACCGGCGCTTAAAAGCACGCTGGATATGACGAGGTCTATCACTAAAAATGGTATAAACAGCAGGCAGCCAATCTCGAATGAGATTCTAAATTCACTGATGATAAACGCCGGGATTACGACATGCAGGCCTATCTGCATAGGGTCTTTTGGCGGAGTCATTTTTGACATTTGCACGAACAGCGACAAATCCGATTCTCTGCATTGGCGGAGCATGAATTCCTTAATGCCATCGCCTGCTTTTTGAGCTGCGGTTCCAAAATCAATCTGCTCGGCAAGATAAGGCTGTACGCTGGTTTGATTTATTTTTGAAAATGTCGGTGCCATTGTGTATAGCGTGAGGAAAAGAGCTAAACCCATAATGGCGATTGTCGGCGGGATTGATTGGGTGCCCAATGCTTTGCGAACGAATGATAATACAATTACGATTCGGGTAAAAGATGTCATCATGACCAGAAGACTTGGCAAAATAGCAAGGCCGCTGAAAATTATGACAAGCTTAACGGGCGTGGACCAGTCTTTGCCGCCCTGCTCGTCTGGATTTTGAGGCTGTGTCGATTTATCAATAACATTTGCAAGGTCGTTGATGCTGGGCAGCATACTTGAGAGCGAATTACTGTCAGCGGCAAATGTGAATTGGCATGTCGCGAGGATAATTAAAATGAAAACAAAAATAACAGGTTTTTTAATTTTCATTTTAATCCTCAACATCCAATAATTCATCCGTTACATCAGCAAGGCTGGTAATAGTTTCGTTTGTGCTGCCGATGAGTAGAGATTTGCTTCCGATCTTTACTAAATGCAGCGATTTGCGGGGACCGAGATGTATTGTTTCGGTAAGCTGGATTTTTTTGCCGGGCATGTTCATCTTGGGCAGGAGCTTTTTAGATATGAAAATTACAGCAGCGCCGAGCAAAATAACCATAAATACCATGAAAATCATCTTGTAGAACAAACCTGTAACGCCGGGGCTGCTGTTTGAGCCGACCGTGATTGTCGGTTTGGCCGCTTCGTCATCGAGCAGACTCAAGAGTGAGTTACTATCGGCGCATACCGTCTTTTTATCCGAGGAAGATACGATTTTAACAGCGCATAAAAGCAAAATCGCCGCCAATGAAATTATGACAGTTTTTTTTGAAGAATTCATACTGTTTATAGTAGCAAACCGCGTGCCGAGCAGATGTATCGCCTGTCAGGGGCGGGATTTAGGCTAAATTCAAGGAAAAATGAAATGCGAAATGTTCTTGATGTCGAAAAAATTGACATTTTATACCAATGAGTATTATTACAGTCCTCGCAAACTACCTAAATTACCAAAAAGTAGAATGTCCCCTTTTCTTAGTCTTTTTTTAGTCGTTGGTTTTCAAAATGGCAATTGAAATCTGCGAAGTTTTAGAAACTACGCCTTCACGGCTGACCCATGCCCCGCCTGGGCCTGCACCCCATGAGTAAATGGCGAAACGAGATGAAAGTTTGTTTTTCATATAATCCGTCACAGCCTGCGAACGCAGAGTCGAAATCAGCCATTGTCTGCTTTCGGTAGATTCTTCGGGGGCAAGGCCGACAACATAGATTGTCTTTATACTTGATGAAGCTGCGGATAAATCCTCGATAAATTTATTCAAAATCCGCTGCGAGGAGTCGTTCAGTTCGGCTTTACCTTGGTTGAATGTTATCGGCAAAACTGTAAATTCAGGCTTTGAGCCTTGAATCTGTGATTTCATTGTACGTGAAGCAGAGTTTAATTTTTTATAGATTTGACGCAGTCTGTCTTGGCGCAAATCGATGATTCGCGAATTATCCTTAGTTTTCTGGCCTCCAACATTGTAATGACTTTTTTCAGCTTCAAATTCTACATTATCTTTTTCGGTTCCAAACCAATTGGGAATACCATAACCGGATATGGATTCGCGGAAACCGCTCATTGTCTTTTGGAAATCGCCGGAGCCTTCATCGCATAATTTACCAGTGCGGGCAGTGTGCGACATTGTAAGGAGCATAACAAAAAATGCCATGAGCAGAGAAATCATATCCGCAAAAGAAATAATCCAAAGCGGCGCCTGTTCGCCTTTTTCTTCTGGTGGTGGTCCTTTACCTTTCATTTGGCAAGCCCTTCTTCAAGCAAAACTATCTCAAGCATGCGCTGGGCTCTGAAATTTTCCGCGGGAGAAATACCTTTTGCGCTTATATTGCAGTAATCTGCTGAAATTTCCTGCTCAACCATGAATTTCAATGCAGACATAGAACGTGCGATTCCAAATTCAATATTATTATCAGCCCCACTTTCACTGATTATAATAATTCTATTGCGCACTTCCTTTACAAAAGAAGCCAATGTAGTTAAAAAATCTTTACCTTGAGGAGATAAGGCGGAAGTATTTGCGACGAAAATCGATCTGGATTCAATAAGAAAAACTTTACGGTTCCTGAAATCTCTGAGTTCCTTATCTTTGATCGCGCCGCCGTCTAAATCAGGCTCCAGTGTCGGCTTCTCGCTGCCCTGCTCAGTTTGCGATTTTGCTTTTAAAGCAGAAATCGAAGTTTTTGGGGGAGCCTGGAACATACCATAATTGGCTTTTAAAGCGATATCTTTAATGCCGCGAATAACTTCTGATTCTTCAGGTCCAAAAGAAGCGAAGGTCGTAAGCATAACGAAAAAAGCCATCAGAAGCGATGCCATATCCGAGAATGTAACCATCCAAAGCGGCGCGCTTTCACCACTTTCTTCTTCCTCGTGCTTTTTACCATGTCCAGCCATTACACTTTAACCTTTACGTTTTCGCGGCGTTTCATCGAGACGAAAACATTAATTTTTTCGCGAACGGCTGTCGGGTTTTCGCCTTTGGCAATTCCGCAGATTCCTTCAATAATCATTTCTTTAATAATGGTTTCAGCTTTGGAATATTGACCTAATTTACCGGCTAACGGCAAAAACAACATATTCGCGGTAAAAGCGCCATAGAAAGTACACACCAAAGCAACAGCCATACCGCGGCCCACTTCTTCAGGGCTTTCCATTTTGCTTAACATCGAAATCAAACCAATAAGCGTACCTACCATCGCGAACGAAGGACAGGATGCTCCCATAAATTCCAGGATTTTTTTGCCCATTGCGTGGCGTTCCTGAATATACTGAACTTCAAGAGACATATTTTCATGGATCTGTTCTGCGCTTTGGCCGTCTACAAGCATCTGCAAACCGCGGGCAAAAAACGGGTCGTTCAATTTTCGTATTTCCTGTTCCAGCGCGAGCGTACCATCACGCCTGTTTATTGCGGCGAAGTCAACCATTTTTTGAAT
>JBDKUM010000099.1:0-45700 GCA_039679715.1 Phycisphaerales bacterium | reverse complement strand
TCGATAGAGTTACCGCGGCAGTAATTTGCCATAACCTTCGTAAATTCGCAACAAAGACGGGCAAAAATTTTATTCTCGCAAGTGCACATGATGATTTGCTCGCGGATTTGCTGCCGGATGTAATCGTTATCAAACATTTAGCAGGCGAAGCGGAAATTATTTACAAAAATATTTAATCACTGATTACACAGATTAAATTGATTTTATTTCCGCGTAATCAGCGCAATCAGTGATGAAAGGATTTCTATGCAATGCACGATAAAAAAATATTTGAAAATTGTTCCCGGCACAATCGCAGATTATAAGCCTTTGTCAAGGTTTCATTATCGAAACTGCAAGATGGGGCCGGTTGCGGCAGTTTATAAAATTATAGACGAACATCCTTTGCGAAGGCAAATCGAGCCGCTGGTGGGAATCATAGTTTATTCAATGCCCGTATGCAGTGTTGTGCTTCGCAATATCGCGACAAAAGGATTATTTACGAAATTAGGCTCAAGCTCTGTAAATTTGCAGTTAATCAACCAAAACATCCGCACAATATCGAGGGTTGTCATTGAACCGCGTTACAGGGCTTTGGGCCTTGCGTATGAACTTGTGAAGCACACTATGCCGCTGCTGGAAATGCCCTATATCGAAGCAATGGCGGTGATGGGAAAGGTTAATCCGTTCTTTGAAAAAGCAGGTATGATGAAATACCAGGCCAGAGAACCTGAAAAAAATGTGAAATTACAGCAGGCACTTAGCATCGTTGGAATAGAAGATTATGATCTTATCGATGTCGAAAGAACACACAATAAAATGCAGTCTTTAAGCACTAAAGCAAAGAGATTTATTGAAAAGGAAATTGAAAGTTTCCTGTGCAATTACGGCAGGCATGTAAGGAATCTGCCGGAAGGTCTTAAACGAACAGAATTCGTTATAAGCAAACTTTCTGACAGACCTGTTTATTATCTTTGGCGAAACGCAGATAAGAAACTGAATATATAAAAACAGGTTAATCGCAAATTTTACAAGTTCATAGAGTTATTTAATAATGCGTTCGAGGGCTTTTATAAACGGCGTATTGGAAACTTTTATCATTCCCTGGAATGGCCTGCTCATATCGTCAATCAAAAAAATTGCTGATGATACAGACAAAGTGCAGACTACCATAACAATTATAACTGTCGAATTGAATGGGGAGAAAAGACCGCTGCTTATAAAAAGAATCGTAAGCCAAAAAATCAATATTATAAGAAAAGTCGAAGGAAGAGTGATTTGTGTCTGCTCGAAAACCAACCATCGGGATTGCAGCAGTTCATTGCCTATTTCCAGAGCCTGGTTTTGCAGCTGCTGTTGACTTGCGTTTTCAGGATTTAATGTGCGAATCTGATCAAGAATGCTTTCCATGCCCCGGCTTTTTTGAGGTCCTTTAGACTTTCCTTTATTCCCGATCCTGTCAATCATAACCTGTACCGTATCTCTAAGGTTGGCTCTTATACTTGAAGCCTGGTCACCATAGAAAACAAGGACACGGTCGAGCATAATAATTTTTGCACCAGCCTGGGTGAAAGTGGAACTAGTTGAGTCCAGTGAATTTTTGGCTGAGCTGATTAATAAACCAAGAACCAGACCAGCGAGAGTTGCCACAATCGCAATACCGGCTTTCATCGCGTCTTTAGAATCTTCTTTGAGATGATGATCCGGCAAAAAGTTACGAAGATACATACCTGATACGGCTCCGCCAAGTACACATACAAAAGTTACCAACCCAATTATAATTGAACTCATTATGGACCTTTTCTAAATTAATTAATATGAATTGATTAGCCGTCGTGCAGATATAAAATTACCTCTTAATTAGCAATAAAGCAATTTTTTTTATTTGCCAGGGCAGTTGAAGCTATAAAGGAAATAAAAAAGGCCGGTTTGAAAGCCGGCCTTGCATATTTTAAGATATTTTGATTATACTCTTTTACGCTTAAACAACAAACCGCCAAGAGCGAGAACAGCGATTGTCGCAGGTTCAGGAACCGGAGTAAAATCATAGGTAACGGTTACTGATGCCTGGCCTGTAGTGTTAAGTTCCGATGAGCTGTTCGAAGGTTTGGAAATACTGTCTGCCACAGATTCAGCTAATATCGGGAATATAACATTTGAGTTACCCAGGAATCTGGTGAAATCAGAAGTAAGCGTGTATTGCATTGTATCGGCATCGCTGTATGTAGCTAAAATTGTTCCGCTTGTGCCTGCATAATCAAGAGTTCCATCATAAGCACCAAGAGTTGTATTATATGTCTGCTGATCAAGGAAATTCGATATGACGGCATAATCAAGAACAACCATGCCGTGAGTATTTACTGTTATTGCGAAATTTCCGCCTGCAAATCTTTTGAGATTTTCAAAACCAACCGAACCCTGTATTGCTGTTGAGAAATTTACGGTAACGCTGTTAAGAGTTCCAAGTGATGAATCAAATTGCGGAATAAGGAGGTCCCTGGTTTCAACCAAATCGAATAAGCCGGTGATACTGTCGGAGTATGAAATAATATTTGCCTGTGAAGAAATACTTAATGCAAGCACGAAAAGTACTACGAGAATTTTTTTCATTTTTGTTACCCCAAATTTTGATGCCTGCACCCTCCCGAATTTCAGCACCAAAAAACCACGAATACTTTGTCTACACCCCTGACTGATGAAAATCATTCTAGCAAATTTGATGTTTTTTTACAAATTGGCCAGGGTGAAAATGCTCAATTAAATGAAAAAAACAGGGTTTTTAGGCGGGATGTATTCTATTATGGGTCTTATGGTAAAAGATTTTTGTGCTTTGAAAAGTGATTTTTTTTGAAAAAGAAAGCGATTGTCGCACGGAAAGGGTAGATATAAAAATTAGTTCATCTTGCCGCGGCCAATCGCTTTCAAACAGTTCAATGATATTAAAGAGCCGGCACAGTAAAATCCTTTCCTCACTAACAATTTACGTTCGGTTCCCGGACATCTATAAAATCATTGACATATTATCTCACATCACCCAATGATGCTTGATTCGGATACTAACAATGCTGCGATTAAGAATGAAAATCTCTCGGATACTTTTTGCCACGCCACGAGAAGGAATACTAACTTAGAATTGTGTACAGATGCAAATAAAATTGGAATGTTCGTGAAAAGCGCATGTAAAACCGCTTTAGCAGAATCCGAATGAGGATTAGCGTAAAGCGGTTTCTAACAGACAGCCTGTAAAACGTTTATTTTCTTTTTCTAACGAATAAGACGGTTCCGCCAAGGCCGAGGATAATCAAGGTTGCCGGCTCTGGAATGTTAAGCAGGATGGTATCGGGTTTGGTACCCATGCCGAACATGAAATAGTTGGAAATATCGGATTCGGCGAAACCGGTTAAGCCTGAAAAGGTGAATGTAAGCGAATCTTTCACAAGCAGTTTATTGCTCAAACTCTGGGTTGCGATATCGCCGGTGTAGATCGAATAATCGATAGCACCGACGATGTTGCCTGGAAAACCATTGGGATTCAGGTTTCCGTTGCCGACTGTTCCGACAGCAAAACCAAGATATGGATTATAAGCAGGATTCATTGGCTTATAAATCCATGTGTTGTCATTGGATTTTACTGCTTTTAAATCAGCTGAAGCTGTTTGCAGTTTGTCGGCTGACTTTTTATTTGTTTGATAAACATCGCCGCGGGCACTGATGAGAACGAGTTCAGGCCTTTGGCCAATGCTGTTGTAGATATCGAAAAAGTAACTGCTTAAAAGATCGTCAGGACTGTTGCTGGTCAAAGGTGAGAAATTAAACAGTTGCAGAGTGAGCAAATCCTGATCGATCGTAAGTCTTGATTCGAAAATAATAGAATCGCCAGTATCAGACATGCCTTGGGTTTGATGTATTATCGTCGCAGAGGCGAAAGTTGAAAACAACAGAGTTAAGAGACATAGAGCGATTTTGACGTACTTCTTTGCCATTTGTAAAACCCCCATCAATATAACCACAATTAAAATATACAAATCATTTAAGAAATTCCAAATCACGCTACAGCAAGTAAATCAACAATTTTTTATAGGACATTATTAAGGAGAAAGAATTATGCAAAAAGAAACAAGTATTATAAGAGTGCCGCTGACGAAATTGGTGGCTCATCCGGAAAATCCGAACAAGATGAGTAAAGCGAATTTTAAAAAGCTTAAAAACCATATCGGGCGGAGCGGGAAATACGAGCCATTGATTGTGCGAAAGCATCCCGAATTTGAAGACTGCTTTGAAATCATTAACGGGCATCACAGATGGCAGGCGTTGAAAGATTTAGGCGAAACGCTGGCGGATTGCGTTGAATGGCAGGCAAATGATGATGAGGTAAGGGTACTTTTAACAACGTTAAACAGGCTGGGCGGTAAAGATGAGCTTGGTTTGAAAATTGAGCTGATTAAAAAACTTTCGGAAAAATACAACTCGAAAGAATTGAGCAGTTTGCTGCCGGATACGAAACAGACAATTGAAAAATTGAAAAATATAACAAAGTCGCTGGAGGATTTTTCAGCGGATGAGAAGACTTATTTACATACCTTTATATTGTATCTTACAGATGAGCAATTGGAAATAATCGAGAGAGGAATCGAAAAAGCTATGTCAAAAAATGTCTCAAAAGCGCACAAAAATGCTTCGGCAATGTCAAAAATTGTCGCGGAATGGTTACTTTCAGTCGAAAAGGAGAAATAAATCATGGCAAATTCAAGAAATCAACTCAAAATGATCAAAAAATGGATTAAAAATGAAGGCGATGACACGAAATTACCCAAAAGATTCAAGATTTGTCACACAAAATGGGGTAAATTACTCAACACAAAAAAAATCAGGGATGAAATCGAAGGGAGAATCGAAGTTGCGAAAAAAAGAAGCCAGTTACTTATGGTAAAGTATCTGCCGCTTGCGACGGCCAAACTTATCGAACTTTGTAATAGCGAAAACAACGAGACCAGCAGAAAAGCATGCGTCGATATTCTGACGGTTCATAAGGACAATAAGCCGATTGAAATAATAAAAGAGCCAGAACCAAAACTTGATTTCGATAACGAAACAGCTTCGAAAGTGTGGGCGATAATCGCAGAAAGCAGAAGCAGGAAGAAGAGCTAGGGGTTAGGGTATAGGGTATAGCGGGCAGCATGAGAACAATAATTTTTTTAATCGCTGATTACACTGATGACACTGATTTTTTCACCACAGAGTTCACCCTCTCCGTTTTTTCTTTCAAGGAAGAAAAACCCTGAAAATTCAAGGGCTTTCGCTTCGCTTCAGCAGAGAACACAGAGATATTGCTTTAAGGCGTGTTCTAATGAACACTGTAAAAATTAAAAACAATCTTTCCAAAAGTAAACTTTTTCCAAGATTGTCTTTTTAATTTTTTCGTCCATTACAGGACTTTGCCTTAAAGCAAAACACCGATTTCATTTTGCGATTGGCGGTTGCGTTTGAGCTACGCTCCAACGCTTCGCTCCGACGGTCGCGGCTCTGGAAATAGCCTTATTTAAGATAATTTTAAATTTGAAATAACGGGAAAAATTGTGAGTTTTGTCTTGATTTTTGGTTTTGAGCATATCTATAATAGAGTAACTTAAAGCCTGATTTTAAGGAGGCCATACCATGGCTACGGAGAAGGTGTTTGAAAAGACTTGTCGTCTGTATGCGCGTTCATTTCTATTTATTTCTCTTTTTGTTCCCATTCTTAATGCTGCAAATATTTATGTCTATCCGCCAGGTGAACGAATTATTTCGGAAGAAGGACAGGGAACCGACGTTTATCGGGAAGATATGAATTATATTCTTTACCCGAATATTCAGGCGGCGATAGATGCGGCGATCGATGGAGATGTGATCACCCTAGCGCCGTTCAGATGGAAAGGCGATGGTAATCGCGATCTGGATTTCAAAGGAAAAGCAATAACGCTAAGCAGTATGAATCCGGATGATCCAAATATTGTGGCGGCGACAATCATCGATTGTAATGGGACTGAGACGCAACCACACAGGGGATTTTATTTTCACAGCGGCGAAGATAATAATTCTGTTGTTTGCGGAATAACGATAACTAATGGATACCATAGTTCCGGTGGCGCGATTTGTTGCGTTCGCAGCGGCGCTTATATCCATCACTGCAATATCGTCAGGAATGCAGCATCTGTCAACGGGATAGTTCTTCTTTCATCTTATTCCATTTTGAGCGATTGTACGATCGCAGATAATAATGCAATGAATGCTGTTTTTGCGAACGGTTCATCTCTCAAATTCACACAAATTAAAAACTGTATTATAAAGAATAATGTTTGGCCTAATTATTGTGCAGCTGTAGGAGGCGGAAGTTATACAGAAATCAAAGATTGCATAATCACAAATAACATGGGAAGCGGAATAGATATGAGAGGATCCCAATCTGCAATCGTTTCTAATTGTTTGATACGCGGGAATGGCACCACAAAATACAAACAATCAACAATGGGCATACAAGGAGTCAGCTCTGTTGAAAATTGTTCTGTTATAGAAAATATCGGATCGGGTGCCTCCTCCACAGAGATCAGGAACAGTTTTATTGGATATAACTCCGGCAATGGTATTTCAAATTGTCAAAACCTTACAAATTCAAAAGTAATCTGCAATGGAGGTGTTGGTGTTACATACCAAGGAATAATTCAAAATTGTGTAATCGCAAAAAATAAAAAACAGGGAATTTATTATTCAGGCAACAATATGACCGTATTGAACTGTACGGTTGTAGAAAATAACATTGGAATTGAAACATTATTGGGGTTAGGGAAAATTGTAAATTGCATTATAAGAGATAATTTTAACGAACAGATCAAAGGAGCAATCGCAATTACAAGAATTCAAAATACAAATTCATATATAAACGATGGTTTTTGGCACATTCCATATGCGGGCAATGGGAATATAGATGAGGAGCCGAATTTTGTTTCAGAAAAAGATTATCATCTTGCAGCGGGTTCGCCTTGCGTTGACGCGGGGACGAATGACGCGAACTATGTAATAGAGGCAAATGATATTGAGGGAAGCAGTCGCATTATAGATGGGGACGGCAATGGAGATGCAACGGCTGATATGGGTGCTTATGAGTATAATACAGAGCGGCCGGTGATTGCGGTTTGGGCGGACAGGATTATAGACTTAACAAACGCAGGAGAAATAAAAGGAAAGATATATATTAAAAACGCGGGATCAGGGATTCTTAATTATGAAATTGTTTCAGATGAAAGCTGGCTAACGATAAATAATCCTATCGGAACATCTTGCGGTGAAATACAGGAAGTAAATGTTTTCATCGATTCGAATAATTTAGCGTTAGGTGATTACCGTTGCAGGATAAAAGCTTACAGCGATGAAGCAGCTAATAACGAGCAGGAATATTGGCTGGACGTTCATATCGGTTCGCTATGGACAGTGCCGTCTGATGCGAACACAATACAGGATGCGATAGATTTGGCGAGCAACTTTGATTATGTTCGGGTAATGGACGGCAACTATACAGGTACAAGGAACAGGAATATCAATTTTAACGGAAAGAATATTGTTCTGTACAGCGACAGCGGGAATCCCAAAAATTGCATAATAAACTGTTTAAACGGTGGTGACGGATTTAGGATTATATCTGGTGAAAAAGAAACAATGATTGAAGGTTTTTCGATAATTCGCGCAGGATATGCAGTTACATGTGATGCCTGTTCAAGTCCTACGATTACAAATTGTATTTTCTCTAATTCGTATAATGGAATTTATATTAAAAATCATAATTGTCTCAAAATTAATAACTGTAAATTTCTGAACCTTTCAAGTATTGCTATAAATTGCCAAGGTTACCCGCTTGACAAAATATTTGTTAGTAATTGTGAGTTTTACGATCAAGGACGGAGCGATGGAATCAAAATTTATGGCGGCAATAAAATCATTGTCGAAGACTGCAACTTCTCGAACCTCGGTCAGCCTATCGGTTGTGGAGGAATAAGAGGACTAACCATAAAAAATTGCATGATACGCAACTGTAAAGGAGGCATTGATTTTTCCTCTATTGGTCACTTTGAAATAAACAGTACATTTTTACAAAAGAACAAATGGAATAGCAGAATATATGGAGGAATTAGTATTCGGAACGCTGTTAGAGGTAAACTAGATAATTGTAAAATTATCGATAACAAGACAAAGTATGGCATCCCTGCTATAAATATTGATTCCACTTATTCAGTAAACGATATTCTGATAAAGAATTGTTTATTGGCAGCTAATGATATGGGTTGCAACATATCATCGGCTAATAGAAACAACATCATTTTTGAAAATTGCACTTTCACAGATAATTTGCGGAATACACTTATAAGTTATGCAAGCAATAAAGTAAGTTTTAAAAACTGCATTCTCTGGGATGCCAATATAGTAAATCCAAGCCAAAGTCCGCAACCTGTGCCCAATATTTCATACTGTGATGTACGCGGCGGATGGGAAGGGATCGGGAATATTGATGTTGAGCCGGAGTTTGTACGGCCGGGATATTGGGATGCGAATGGAACGGCGGCGGACGTGAATGATGATTTCTGGGTTGAGGGCGATTATCATTTGAAGAGCGAAGGCTGGCGATGGGATGAGTATGAGCAAGAGTGGACGTTTGATATAGAGACAACAAGCAGGTGCATTGACGCGGGTTCGCCGGGGTATTCATTGGGAGATGAGCCGATGAGTCTGGATGTTGACCCGACAAACGAATATGGCGAGAATTTGCGAATTGATATGGGCTATTACGGCGGAACGGCGGAGGCATCGATGGCGCCTTACAGGTGGGCAGTTTTATCTGATATGGATAACAGCGGAAGAGTCAACCTGAAAGATTTTTCTTATCTTGGCAGTTTCTTCGGATTTACGGGAGAAAAGCTTGACGGCGATTTGAATAGAGACGAAAGAGCAGATTTCAAAGACGCGGCGATTTTAGCTGATGAGTGGCTTGAGATAACAAGCTGGGCGAGGCGGTGAGCCAATTTAAGATTTAAGATTGAAGATTGAATATTTGATATTTAAGAGAACCTCTAATAATTCTAAAGCAAGAGATTGCTTCGTCGTTCCTGCACGGCAAATGCCCTTTGGAACGCCTCGCAATGACATTTTTAAAGGTTACCATTAGTTTTAGATCGTACGAAGAATTTTAGCAAAGCGGAAAACTACTTTTTTAAAAGATTTCTCCACTTCGCTGCGCTTCGGTCGAAATGACATTTGCACGTTTTTTTACCTAAAGTTAAAGCTTAAGAAAACGCTTCACATCTGGAAGCGGCTAAACGAACCCCACCATAGTGATGGTGGGGCTAAACGCGGATTATTAAAAAATTTCGCCGAGGAGGCAGGTATCGCCATTCGGGTTTGTGCATGCGAGCCAGTTTTCGCTAAACTTTGCTAAATCCTGAAAATCAATTTTGCAGTCTTTGTTCAAATCGCCGTGCATATAGCCATTATCGCCACACTGTAATTGCAAATTGTCGGTGAATATACCACTGGATGTTTCACCGGCCGCAGACCAGATAACGCTGCCATTATTGATTACGGCAGAGGCAATTGTCTCGTCCGGCTGTGTTTGGTTTTTAATTATCGAGGTTGGAGCCCAGCCATTATCAAGAAGAACTGCGCCAATTATACAGTTTGACGGTTCGGTGTATTCCATTAAGCCGGGCTGATTATTGGTGCTTTCTGCCCAAACAACAAAAGGATAATCAATCATCGGCTTGATGTCATAATTTTGCAAGGATCTGATTTGGACAAACGACCAGGCGGAGGGAGTTTTGAAATTTTGCAGACCAAAAACACATTCGGTATCGTTGTATGTGCCGCGGGCGATGAGCCAATTATTGGAAATATCAAGGTAATTAATCCATGCGGAATATCTGTCCTGGGAATTCTTGGGCAGGTAATTTCTTACAACTATCGGATTGGTCAAAACATTTATGTCGGCGATGTCCAGATAGTTGGAATAAATTGAATTAACATCGTCATAGTATTCGCCAGACCAGACGATAGTGCGGCTGTCGAGGGCGATGTTTGTGTAAATGTAATCGTTGGCGAGAAATTCTTTTATTTTATGTTTTGTAAGAGATGGGTCTGAAAGCGAGACGGCATAAATCGTTTGCGGCTGAGATAAATCGTAATTTGCAGATTCCCTGAAAACGAGAACTCCTGAACCGATATCGAAGCCTTCGATGAAATTGCCTGTGATTTCTTTTATTGCGGGAGCTGCGATGTTGATGGTATCTGCGATGCGAAGGGTTTGGCCGGTTTCTGTGAAAACAGTGTAGGCAATATATCTGCCATCGGTTTTTATTTCGGCAATTTCGCTATCTACCGAATCGATAAGGTATTCGGTATGCGAAACATCGTTGAGGAAAGAGACATAGACGCAGTCGGTATTGGCTGCATTTTGGCGGGCATCAATCCAAACGAGCAGATTGGCTGCGGAAGAGAATTGGGATGTAAGGATGCCGGGCATAGCAGATGGGTTTGTCAGTCGGGTCTGATTGCCGGTGAGAGTGAGAGCGAATACGTTAGATGAAATAAACAAGAGCAAAATAAATCTAAAGAAAACATTTAATTTCAAAGATTGAGATTGCTTCGTTGTTTCTGCGCGGCAAAAGCCACTTGAAACTTCTCGCAATGACATTTCTAGAGTATTCCAAAAGTTCTTCATTCTTTTCCTTTGTCCTGAAAGACGGGATTATAAATGAGCGGTCTGGATATGCAAAGTTTTATAGAGCGGACGTACTCTTTTTGTATTGCATTTGCGGCAAAATTTCTTAACTTACAGCTATGGATAGGTATTATCGTAGAATTGTTTTGGCGGGCGGGATAGCGGCGATCGCGTTTTTTGCTTTTTATCTGCTTGCGGCGAGTATGACGCGCGGGGTAACGAGCGACGAGCAGATGTACTGCACGGGCGGATATTTAATCAGCAAAGGGCTGATGATTTATCGTGATTTTTCGTATGTCGCGCAACTGCCCTATCATCCGCTTTTGCTTGGGGTGATTTATAAACTGACCGGCACGACGTATTATCTTCTGACTGCGAGGCTGGTTTCAGTTTTTTTCGATGTTTGCATTGCGGTTTGCATTTTTAGTATTCTGCGGAAAATTTTTCGCGAGCATTATTATTGGGGCATTTTGATTGCCATTGCGGGTACGGCATTGTTTGTTTTCAATCCGATGGTTTCATATTTACTTGGGCTTGCGTGGAATCACGATATGGCATTGCTTTGCATTGTCGGCAGTTTCAGAATTTTTATGGGGATTGATTGGGCAGATACCCAGGCCCCCCCTGTACAGGCCAGGGGGCTAAACGTATGTATGAGGATTGGAATTATTGCATCGCTTTTGACGATTGCGGTGTGGACGAGGATAACGAGTGTTTTTGTTTTGCCGATTTTTGGAACAATGCTAATTATCAAAAATTCGAAGAATCGAGGTTGCGCCATCCTCGCAATGACAATTGGCATGATTATTTTCAGTATTGTTCCTGTTTTGATTATGATTCTTAGCGGCAAATCTTTTTTCATTAATATTATTACTATGCCGATTCTTAATAGTGCCCTTCTGCATAAATTGCATATAGCGTATGATAAAGGGTATTTGACGCTGATGATTTTGCGGAATAAGGAATATTTATTTTTACTGCTTTTTGCGATTGTTCTTTGCATTTATTGTATTTGTATGCGGAAGAGAATCAATTTTTCACAAAAGTTGAACGCAATGTTAGCGATTTTGCTTTTTGTTGTTTCGATTGTAATCGCGTATTTTCCGCCGACGATGTGGCGGCAATATTTCGGCATACCGGTATTGTTTTTTATTATTGTTGTGGGATTTTCACTTTTGTATTTGCGGTCGATGGCGATTATTTGGCCCTTTAGAATTTTTGCGGTTCTTTTTTTGGGATTAACAATTTTTACAATTGTTTCGCAAAAGCCAATCACAAAAATATCCAAATTTTTAGCGATGAAAAATTTGCCTCCAGCAAAGCTGCATGAAATTTCGAGGTGCATTGTTTCAAAAGCAGGAACTTCGGGAAAAATACTTACGCTTTCGCCTTTGTATGTTGTCGAAGGCGGAGGTAAAATTTATACTGAATTGTCGGCTGGGGCGTTTGGATTCAGGGTGGCCGATTCACTTACGGAACCGCAAAGGGCCGCAAGTCATACTGCGGGGGTAAAGGAATTTTCTGAAATTGTTGGGAACAATCCGCCTGCCGCGATTGTGATTGGGCCGGAATTGACGAGGTTTGAAAAAATCGACTTACGAGGTCTTGTACCAGCTAATTGGGCGCGTATGAATTGCGAGCCAAGCGTGCATGTTTTTGTACCATCAGACACGGATTAACACTGCTCTTTTTTAGACACGGATTTACACGGATTAACACTGTTGTTTTTTAGACACGTTATAGACACTGATTTACACGGATTAACACTGTTGTTTCTGGTTTCAATTAAATTAATGCAATATTGGAGAATTTTTAAACGTCTATATACGGCGAAAACATTGTTACCTTTGAGATGAGGTCTGCACTTAACTAAGGCAGAATTTGGATTTAAAGGTTAAAAAGTATGAGAATAAAAGAAAAAGGATTCACGCTAGTTGAATTGCTGGTTGTTATATCTATAATCGCAATGCTATTGGGGATATTGATGCCGGCGTTAAATGCGGCACGAAGAAATGCGTACAAGACAGGCTGTAAACGAAATCTTCACGGGTGCGGTATCGCATTTCGAATGTATATGGATGAGAACCGAGGTGTGATGCCTTTTGCGATGTTTTTCCCAAGCATTGCGATTGATGAGGAAAAAGAAAAAAATATAAAACCAATCTCGCAAATTTTAGCAAAATATTTAAGCGGACCTGAAGCTTTGAAATGCCCTGCCGACCCAGAGGCAAAATACTGGAGAGAAAATGGTTCAAGTTACCAGTATAATAATTCGTTGGGCGGGATGAGACTCGATAAAAAAGAAATTACTTTCACTCGCAGAAGACATTGGGGAGGCGGCGAACGTACGATAACAAGGCCGATAAGCGAAGTGGAAGTGATGTTCGATTATAGCGGATTTCACGGCAAACCCAAAAAAGAAGGCGGATATGATGTAGGCGCATTTATGTATCTTTATGCTGACGCACTGGTGGCAGATAGAGAAAGGAATCCAAAATGACAACTGTAAATAAGATTAATAAGCCGGAACCAAAAAATAAAAAGACGATCATTATCGCCGCTGTAGTCGTATTCGTTTGTTTGACGGCATCGGGCGGTTTGTATTTTATGATGCAAGGCGAAGAGCCGAAAGATGGCGAATTCGGCAGACGAAGATTCGAATGGAACGATTCCAATATGCCTGACCCGCACAAACAATCATACGAGAAGATAATGGCGTATCGCAATAGTGATAAATTTAACAGGCTTTCGCCGCAGGAACAGATGAGATATATGGGCGCGAGCATGCGAACAGTGATGGATCATCATGTTGAGACATATTATACTTTGCCTGAAGAAAAGAAAACCGCATACCTTGATTCATTAATAGACGAGATGCAGGCACAGCGAGCAAAATTCGAGCAGATGAGAAACCAATTTCCGCGGCCGCAAAGACCAAGAGACGGCAATGATGTGAACGATCCAAACCGAGCAGCGCGCAGAGCCGAACGCATGGCACAAAGAAACAACCCATCGAATGCGCGGGCAAGACGTGAACAGGGCAATCCTGAAGAAAGGGCCAAGCAAATGCAATTTATGCAGGCGATGCAAAAGCGAATGAAGGAGCGTGGAATCAGTATGCCGCGGTTTGACAGGCCGGGCGGGCGAGGCGGCAGCAGAGGCGGAAGATAGCATCAATCATTAGTCATTAGTTGGTTGTTAGTTTCAAAAAACACTTGAACAGGAAACAAGCTTTTGTTATTTATAGTTTGTGAAAAATTACAAATTACTAATCTTTGTTCTGGCGGTTCTTTTTGTGTATTCATGCTGCTATGCAGATGAAAAAGAACTATCTAAAGCTGTGAAGACTGAAATTGAGAGGTATCCGGGGCAAAGGCTGATAGATATTTACAAAACATTTTTCCAGGGGTATTTCGGGCCGGCACATTTAATCAGCGATTCAAACCAGGTCATTGAATACCTCAAGGAAGAACTAAAAGATTCAAATGAATCGAATTGCCCTGATTTTTGTGCACTGCCGCCAAACGGGAAGTATGTTCGAGCTAACTTGAGACTCATTAAGCAAGGCAAAGTGCCGATTGAACTTTTCGCAAAAGCTTTTATGAAAAGTGCAAGGCAGATAGAGCCGAATGATATTGTAAAGTGGAAGGCAACGTGGGGAGAAATCATCGCAGAAATTGAAAAACAAAATCCCAATTTACCTAAATTCCAGGAAGATAAAGAATATATCAATTCAGTCCTTGCTAAAAACGAATACGTGGTACACCACAGTGAGGAGTTCATCACGAAATATCACCCGCATTACAGGGTAATAACTAATCAGCAGATGAATGTTCTGGCCAAAAATCTAAAATTTTATTTTGGTCCCAAACAGCAGTTTTACTTTATCAAATCCAAGACCTTGCTGTAATAGTTGAAGCGTTTGCTATTTTTTTATAAAAGAAAATCAAACGATTACTAAAAAACTTCACCTGACCATTTTTGCCACCCAAAATTTTCAATTTTTACATATTTGTACAAATTAATTTTGACTATTTACACATAATAGAATATATAGTTTGTAGTTAATTTCGAATCGAAGAGAGAAATTAAAAAAAATGGAAAGAAAAAGAAAAGGATTTTCATTAGGGAAAAAACCCAACGATTATTATTTACATCTGCTTGAAAACTCAAAGGATGTGTTCTATTTAATGAATGCCAGAAGCCGCAGGTTTGAGTACATCAGCAAGGCTGTAACCAATATCAGCGGTTTTGTGCCTGAGGAAATCATAGAGATGGGCATGGATAGAGTGCGGGATAGATTCCATCCTGATGAATTGAAAAATGTTAAAGGTCTTACTTTTGACATACTCGATGATAAAAAAAAGCCCGAAGAATCAGATACTTATACCGAGTTAAGATTCAAACATAAAGGCGGTCATTGGGTATGGCTGGGAATCAGCAGAAATTTTATAAAATCAGTAAATGGTGAAATTGAAGCAGTGGTCGGGAATATAAGAGATATTACAGAATTTAAAATTTTACATAAAAAGCTCGAAACATCTTTAAACAATTATAAATCTCTGTATCACAACGCAAGAGTAGCACTATACAGAACGCGAATCAATGACGGAAAATTGATAGAGTGCAATGATACTCTTTCAAAATTCCTAGGGTACTCAAACTTTCATGAATGTATGACAAGGTATGATTATGTAAATCATTATGTAGATATAGAACGCAGGAATGAATTATTGGCCATTTTGAAAGAAAAAGGGCAGATTCAGGATTTTGAAATTAAACTCCGGAAAGTCAACGGTGAGATATTCTGGATAAAAACCTCCGCGCGTATTCATCCTGAAGAAGGTTATATAGAAGGCGCTATATGGGATATTACCGCCACAAAAATTTTGACAGCAATCGAAAAATCGATTCTTGATTTGATTCTTCAAGGTAAAAGCAATAAAGAAATCGCAAATCAACTGTTCCGTTCAGTTCGGACGATCGAAGACCATCGAGCGCACATTATGCAAAAACTTGGAGTAACAAATGTTGTCGAGTTGACAAAGAAAGCGATCGAATCGGGCATCTCAAACAGTTAAAGCACAAACCGTATTTTCCACAATTGTTCAATTTTACTTAATCATTATACTTTGACAAGTGAGAGAAATAGCCGTGTTGTCGCCAAAGTAAGTGATGGTATTAAAAGTCAATGACCATAAAACCCCCGTAAAACCGGGGGGCAAGCCTAATTTTAAAAAATAAGGGTACTTCGTATTCGAAAACCTGAGATTGCTTCGTCGTTTCTGCACGGCAAAAGCCGTTTGAAACTTCTCGCAATGACATCCCCGATCGAGTAGACAAGCTTTTAGAGTTTGCTTAATATTTGCGGGTTTTTGCAGCGTTTGGAAAGTTATAATTTATAAAGAAATAACGCAGCGCATCAATGGGATGATCGTAGATGCCATCTTTTTGGGGTATTTCCAATGAACCAGTTGGCGGAAAATGGTAGCTTTGCATAGCTTCAATCAATCTGCCGCAGCGAGGATTAACCAGGAAATTGCTTTTACGTTCGCCTGTTTTCAGTGCTTTTCTAATGAGTTCAATGCCATTGAGAATCTGACTTTTCCTGTATCTTAATTTTATACCGGCAGCTTTTAAACTGCTAACCGGGCTTGTACCTGTAACATCGTTAACACCTGCTCCGGCAGGATCGCAAAAAGTCATAATCACTTTATTTTCATTGTAAGGTTTTCTGAATTTTATTTCGTCAGCATGCGCATCGATTGTCCTCCTGCTTTGTACATATTCGTCAATTACCCTAATTGTGCCGGACGAATCGACCTGAATCCAAAGGCAGACGAAAGGATTTACAAAACCAAAATCAATTGTGCGATAGAGCGGTAAATCCGGATTATATTCAACCGGAGCGATGTGCAAATCAGGATCAAATTCGGCAAAGACAACATTTTCAAGTGAAGGTCTCAAACAGAGCATTTCGGATTCGAATGCCGCCCTGCTGGTTCGGCGCATTTGAGTTATAACATCATCAATTTTCAAATAACCGCTTGCGTTTTTCGCTTTTCCCATACAATCGCTGTTTAGAGGGCAGCGAGAACAGTTTCTGTCTGCCTTGCAATTTTCAATTACTTCCCAAACGCACCATTTAAAAATTTTTGTTCCATTTTCCTGCGCATTATTAACAAGGTCATGCATTATGCCGAAAGGCTGGTGCATAGTGCTTAGAGTTTCCATTGATGCGACAATGCCGTTGTTTGATTTGGTTGTGAACTTTGCGGCATTGAATATTTGGGGTTTGAAAAGTTCGACTTCATCGCAGCGGAGCTTGTGGATGTGGCTGCCCCGAATGGAGGCCATTGATTGTGTCAGCACCTGGACATTTGAACCATTTGAAAACCTGCATTTATTTTTTTGCTCTTTGACAAGGAAATCGTCAAAACCATCATGCACGAAAGACATGAAATATTCATACATTCTTTGCGCCTGTTCCTGGCTTCCAGCAAGAATTCTGGTTTTACACTGCGGCTTAAAAATACTATCAAGCAGAGTGGCGATAGCGGCGAGGTAAGTTTTTCCGCCTCCCCTTGGTGCCCATAGAATGCAATCGCCTGTTGAGCTGCCGTCGAAATCACTATTGAAACTGTGCCATAAATAATCCAATGGTGAATCGTGGTCAGGGCAAATTTTAGTATTGCCTATATTTATATGCAGATATGTTGAAAGGTAATGTTCTAAATCGGCTGATGTCGGAGGACGGTTGTTTATTAAGGTTTGCAGAGATTGGTAAATTCTATTGATGCGTTTGTTCGAAAATTTTGACATGGGAAGTTTCCGTAAAAGAATGAAAGGGTTAAAGAGTAAATGAGTTTATAAAGATTTGCTTGAAGAGAAAAACTGCTGAAATTTAAAGGGTATTATACCATAAAAAACGCTAAAATGCAACTATTAAGGGGTTTTAAAGCGGGTTTGAGAGAAGTTTAAAATACAAAAATTGCACATTTTTGAAAATTAACGTATAATTAAGAGGTGAAAATTTGTCCGGTGAGTCGGGCGGTCGCCCTTCACATTTGTGGAGGGAGGAAAGTCCGGGCAGAACAGGGCGCGGTGATGGCTAACAGCCACCGATTTGAGATTTCAAATTTGATATTTGAGATTTCAGATAAGGGAAAGTGCCACAGAAAATATACAGCCGATTTGAGATTTGAAATTGGTAATGGTGAAAAGGTGCGGTAAGGGCGCACCGCAATTCCGGTGACGGAATTGGCAAGGCAAACCCCACCGTCTGCAAGGCCAAGTATGCTGAAATGCTTTGCCCGAGCGTTACTTCAGCGGGTAGGCTGCTTGAGCCGATCAGTAATGGTCGGCCTAGAGAAATGATCGTCGAGCCGCACTTATTCTGATTAAGGTCAAAATAAGTGCGGCGGACAGAACCCGGCTTATAGGCTCGCCGGTCAAATTTTCATTTTTATTTTCTACCCCGATAAAGGAACAAACCACAAGCAAAAATAAGCAATGTTGCTAATCTTATCGTTTAAACTGTTTTCTGTTTTATTTTATTTTTTTTAAATAAAATCAAGGAGCCAAAACCAAGCAGGCAAATCATAGAAGGTTCGGGAAGCTCCGAAAAGTATGTGTCTGTTTCGCTTCTTATACCGAAATAGCCGGTATCACCGGCGTTAAAAGCGACTGAACAAATAAATGTTCCGCTAAGCGTATCTTCTATATGCCCCTGACTCAATTGAATATCGACTTCTTCAAAGTCTGTCGCACAATCCAGTGTGTCGTCAAAATAACTATATGAAATTAAGCGATTTATGGGCCTGCGTCTGATTCGACGGTTGGAACATCGGGCATCATCGATGGCAGGACCGGACTTTTTTCAATAACACGCATTGTCTTCCATTTGCCTGAAAGAAACCGAAGCAGAAATAGAATTGCAAGAGCGCAAACATAACCTGTCAGCGCAGCCCATGCGACATAAAGCCTTGCTTTGCCTTGCAGATATGTAACAGCAAACCAGCTTGGAATAACCATGATGAGCCAGTTGAGCCAGATGGTGCGATACATAACATACTTTGTATCGCCTGCCCCTTTGAGAGCGGCTGAAAAGATAATATTTCCCGTGTCGAAAATGCAATAGAAACTAACAAAATAAAGGAGCGTTACCGCGATTGGCCTGATATCATTCATCTGCCCTTTCGCTGCTCCTGCTCCAAAGGGAAGCATGAACAAATCAGGAACAAGCCAATAGCCTATCGCGACCACAATCATATAACCGAAAGTAAGTTTTGCGGCAGACCAGGTTGTCTTCTGCGCGATGTGCGGTTTTTCAGCACCTATCGCCCTGCCGACGAGAATGCTTGTGGCCATGCCGAAACCAACCATGGGCATGAATGAGAGCATGTTTATTTGAAAGACCATAGATGATGCGGCAAATGAAAGCGGGTCAATCCTGCCTATAAAAACAACAAAAAGCGTAAATCCAAGAACGTCGAGCATGAATTGTATGCCGCTGGGAAAACCAAACTTTATGAGTCTGCCAAATAAATCTTTATCAAAACGATTATTAAGCGTTCCAAATTTTTCGCGATGCGCAGGCCAGAGGAAAATAATAAAATAAATTACGCATGAAACGGTATTGGCAATTACTGTAGCAATCGCAGCTCCGGCAATACCCCACTCGGGAAAACCAAAATGCCCGAATATCATCGCGTAATCGAGACTAACAGTTACAAACGTTTTAAGAACATTAATCCACATGACTCCCCATGTTTTGCCTCTTCCGGTAAGACAACAGGAAAGGCCGGAATCGAGGATTCCCGGCATGGAACCAAGAATCATCACTCTGAAATAATCAAGTTCATAGGTGTTAATGGGCGGTTTATGGCCGACCATTGCGATGATACTTTTATCAAAGAAGGCAAAGCAAGCCATGATCAGACCGGCTACAAATGAAAAATAAACGCTCTGCCATATAGCCGGGCCGATGCGGTGCTGCATTTTTGCGCCGTCATACTGGGAAACAAAGGTGCTGACGTATGTAGCGGTGCCGAGGAATAAGCTGAACGGCACGAAACTTAAAATTCCGCCAAGCATAGCACCGCTCATGGCGTCGCGGTCGTACCACATCAGGAAAACCCTGTCCACGAACATTTGCAGTGTCATCGCGGAGGTGCTTAGTATCAGCGGAAAAGCAATCTTCAGTACCTGCTGCCATGAACCGTCATTTATATTTATTTTTTTAGTTTTTTCTTCCATTATGACCCTGTAAAATCAGGGCTGACTATGTTAATCTTAAAATAACTTAAATTCAAAACAAATATGATTGAAACAGATATCACAATAATCGGAGCAGGACCGTCAGGTATGATGGCCGGGATTACGGCGGCGGAAAGTTCTAAAAAAGTCGCGATTTTCGAAGCGAATACGACCGTTGGCAGAAAACTGCTGATAACCGGACGCGGCAGATGCAATCTCACACATGTTGGAAAGCCTGAAGAGATTATCAAGGCATTTACTCCGTTCGACAGATTCGTGCGGCATTGTATGTATGAATTTCCTCCGCAGAAGGTTGTGGATTTTTTTCGGCAGCGCGGTCTCGACTCGGCCCCGGAAGAAGATGGCTGCGTTTTCCCAGTAACGAATTCGGCTGCGGATGTAAAACGGATTTTAGAGGATGAACTCAAGAACCGGGATGTAAAAATTTATTACGGGCGAAGGATTCAAACAATTACGAAAGAAAATGGATTGTTTATCATTCCATCTGAAAAATTTACATTGTCCGCTAAGGCTTTGATAATCGCGACTGGCGGAGTAAGCTGGCCTCAAACTGGTTCGACCGGTGATGGCTATAAATTCGCGGCGGCTTTAGGGCATAAAATCAAAGAGCCATTAGCGGCATTGGTTGGGCTTATCGCTGAAGAAAAATTTTGCGCTTCTCTGGCCGGGTTGGGACTGCCGAAAGTCATGATTAGCTGTAAAATCAACGGAAAGAAAAATGTGTCGTACGGAGCGATGATTTTTACTCATCATGGAATCGGCGGCCCTGCTGTTTTTGACTTAAGCAGGAACCTTGCAGGTATTGCGGGAAATAATTATAAGGTTTCAATCGATTTTTTACCTGATATAAACGCCGAAGAACTGGAAAAACAATTGACAGAAACATTCGCTGAAAATCCGAAACGGCATGTCGAAATGCTGATTTCTCAATTTTTCCCTCGTGCTCTGGCTGAAATTATTTGCAAACAAAGCGAGATCGGGAAAACCGAAGCCGGGCAGGTCAACAGGAAATTACGGAAAAAGCTGGTTGATAAGCTCAAATCCTTCGAACTTACAATCGTTGCGGCACAGGAAATCGAACGCGCGACCGTAACCCGCGGCGGTGTGGATATTGCAGAGATAGACAGTAAGACTATGCAATCGAAAATAATGAAAGGTTTGTTTTTTGCCGGTGAAGTTATGAATGTGGACGGCCCATGCGGCGGATATAATCTGCAATTCGCTTTTTCGAGCGGTTTTCTGGCTGGTAAAAATGCTGTTAAAATATTAGAATAATATCATGCTGAAAAAAGATAAAACGCTTGTTTTATATTTGTGTACAGGTAACGCATGCAGAAGCCAAATGGCTGAAGGATGGACCCGTACTTTGAAAAGCGATTCCATTGTCGCTTTCAGCGCGGGGATTCTGCCTGCCGGCTTGGTCAGTTCACGAGCCGTTAAGGTTATGGCTGAAGTTGGTGTGAATATTTCTGAACAGTATTCAAAGCACATAAGCGAACTTTCGGGAATTAATTTTGATTATGTGATTACTTTGTGTGATAATGCACAGCAAAATTGCCCTATTTTCGTCGGTAATGGCAAAGTAATTCATAAGCCTTTTGTAGACCCGACGGTTGTAATCGGCAGCGATGAAGAAATAATGACCGCATTTCGGAAAACCCGAGACGAAATAAAAGAATTTATATTGACTCTTCCTGAAAAATTAGAAGAAGAAAATTAAGGATTATTATGACAGATGGTGAAAAATTACGACGGTTCGGAGCAGACAAGATCGCATTTCTAATTCTGCTGATTGCCGGCCTGTTGATTGCGCAGCTTTTAATTTCGTCGAAAACCACATTCAAACTTTCGCCGCCAATAAGCCTCAAAGGCAGCGGTCTCGAAGTATCACTGCCAGCATCGAATAATTGGAAACAGCTAACCAGTGATTTTGTTCTGATTAATAATGAATTTCGTTTGGCATCAGAGCTTCGGATAAGCAGCGATTCAATGATCACGTGTGTTTGGCGATATATGCTATTGCCGAAACAGCTAAAGGCTGTGGAATATTTTCAGCAAATAGCGGCAGCGATGCAGGGACATCTCACATCTTCAGGAACGCAAAAATACGGGCAATTTACATTCGATTTCGCGAGAATAGATTCGAGCAGTACTACACTGTTTATCGGCACAACTATGTTGCCAAACGGAAGAATTCTGACGCTTGAAGTCGCACAAAAAGGTTCGGGGGTGGAACTGGCTGATAAATTATTTAAGTCGCTTTTAGCTTCGGCAAAATATTATGAAGAAAATTCCTTTGCTAAGGGTTTGCAATTTCTTAAAAAATTCAAAAATCAATTTCTGCCCGAATTATCCGAAGTGGAATTGAAAGGTCAGACAATAACGGATTATTTTCGGTTGAAAGACAATTCGGGCAATTCAATCGGTTTTACGACAGACTCTTTGAGCTACACGGCTGAACCGAATGACGGCTATAGCTTTGCGGTATCCTCGCTTTTTTTCTTCAGCCCTTCTTCTAAAACCCTTGCCGAACAATCCTTTTTTCGTTCGGATATCAATTTAACGATTTTTGATTGGTCTGTTCGTGCGGGCGATTTGCAAACCAACCGCCAGCAGACAACGCATCTCGGCCTTAAAAGTAATATCATTGAAATAGAAAAATCAGGCCGAATCGAACAGCTCCCATTCACAAATATTATGATTCCGGAATGCCTTTTCGATCTGCTTACGGCCGATTTTCTCAAGAGCAATTATGATACTATTTACATCGAAACGATTCTCTCAGACGGCCGGATAGCACCGGTGCTTTTATCAAGAATCAAATCTTCGGAGACGGCAGCTCTTCCGGAAAGATCGGCGGCACAAGCGGATTTTTTCGGCGAATTCACTTCCATATATAAATTATATTATGATGGAAGCGGCAGACTGGTATCAGCCGAAATCCAGAGCACGGTGCCCTACAGGCGTGAAAGAACTACAAGAGCTTCCATCTTCGCAGATTTTCCGCAATGGTTGACTAAAATTCAAAAAATGGAACAATTTAATAATCAGAATAAAAAGAAGAATAAGTAAGGAAACAAGTTCAAATGGCTAATGCGATTTATGACAGTATTATTATCGGGGCCGGGCCGTCAGGATTGGGCGCGGCGATTTATACATCAAGAGACAGATTCAGAACATTATTAATAGACAGATATTATCCCGGCGGACAAATCATCAATACAGACCGTATCGAGAACTATCCGGGTTTCTCAAATATTTCAGGTGCGGAATTAATCGAGAGAATGGTCAAACAGGCTGAAACCTTCGGTACCGAATTCAAAAATGGCTGCGATGTTACAGAGCTAAAACAACTCGAAGACAAGAATATTCAGATCACCTGCGGCAAGGAAGTATTCATCGGCAGGTCGGTTATAATTGCTTGCGGAAGCGATTATAAGAAATTGGGCGTTCCTGGCGAAACAGAATTTAGAAACGCAGGCGCTGGAGTTAGTTATTGCGGGACATGCGATGCTCCATTTTTCAAAGGGAAAAAAGTAGTCGCAGTAGGAGGCGGAAACACAGCAATCGAAGAAGCTTTGCACGTCGCAAAATTCGCATCTGAAGTTACACTTGTGCATCGCAGAAATCAATTCAGGGCTACAAAAGTTCTTATCGAAGAGCTTATGAGCAAGGTTCAATGCAAGGACTGCAATATAAAATTGAAACTTGATACCGTTGTTATTTCGATTGAAGGCGATAAAAAAGTCCAGCGCGTAAAACTGCGCAATGTTCAAACAAACATGGAAGAATATCTGCCGTCTGACGGTATTTTCATTTTCGTTGGAACTGTGCCGAACACTTCTTTCCTGAAAAATTTTGTGGATTTGACTGAAGCAGGCTTTGTAAAATGTAATACAGGTTTTCTGCGGACAAAAGTTCAGGGCGTTTTCGTGTCAGGCGATTGCAGGCTCGGAGCCGCGATGCAGCTTGCGACAGCGGTAGGCGATGGAGTTCACGCGGCGATGTTCACAAAACAATATCTGCACGACCCGCAGCATTGGTGGCATAAACCGCTTACTGACCAGGCAATGCCCTGCGAATGGTAGATTATAGCCACTAAGACACTAAGACACTAAGAAATTTATAAATAAAAAACTTCGTGCCTTGGTGCCTTTGTGGCTATTTATCGTTTTGAAGCCCGCATATATTCTCGTTTATCCGAGATGCATTTATACGCAGGCCGGATAATGCGGCCGCCGCTGACGATTTCTTCGATAAGATGCGCGCACCATCCCGCGACTCTCGATATCGCGAAAATTGGTGTAAATAATTCGTTAGGAATGCCTAGCATTCTGTAAACAAAACCAGAATAGAAATCGACATTCGGACAAACTTTTTTATCGGATTTCTTTATTTTCTGGAAAATTTCAGGAGCAAGTCTCTCAACCATTGCATACAAATCAAATTCCCATTCCAGCTCTTTTTCTTTAGCAAGTTTTGCAGCCTGTTTTTTAAGCAACTCAGTTCTTGGGTCTGAAATAGTATAAACCGCATGGCCAAGACCATAAATCAAACCACTGCCGTCAAAAGCTTCTTTTTTTACAATTTTCGCAAGATAATCTGCAACCTGATTTTCACTTTCTACATTCTTAACATTTTCTTTAATATTATCCATCATCTGGATAACCTGAATATTCGCACCGCCATGTTTATAGCCCTTAAGCGAACCAATTGCTGCGGCAATCGCTGAATAAACATCCGTATCAGCAGAAGTAACGACGTGAGTTGTGAAGGTCGAATTGTTACCGCCGCCGTGTTCGGCATGCAGCACGAGACATAAATCCAAAAGATCAGCTTCCATTTTTGTAAACTTTTTGTCAGGGCGTGTCAGAAGCAGAAAGTTTTCAGCGGTCGAAAGTTTTTCATCAGGAGTGTGTATATAAAGACTTTCGCCGTCATAATAATGCGATTTAGCCTGATAGCCATAAGCCGCGAAAGTGGGGAAACGCGCAATAAGACTTATGCACTGACGAAGAATATTTTTCAGCGAACGGTCTTCAGGTGCTTTATCATACGAATAGGCAGCTAATACGCTTCTTGCCAGTTTGTTCATGACATTATCGCTGGGTGCTTTGAGAATCATATTTTCAGCAAAACCATCCGGCAATTTTCTTTGCTTACCTAGAAGGTGCGTAAATTTTGTTAAATCTCTTTTCTTCGGCAGTTCACCGAATAAAAGTAAATACGCAGTCTCTTCGAAGCCATGACGTTTTTCTTTTTGGAATCCTGTTACAAGGTCTTCAATTTCGATACCGCGATAACGCAATTTGCCCGGCATAGCGACTTTTTCTTTTTCATTGATGATATAACCGTGCACATCGCCGATTTGAGTCAGGCCGACAAGCACACCGGTGCCATCAGCGTTTCGCAGGCCTCGCTTGACATCATATTTAGTGAAAAGCTCCGGTTCGATCCTGGTGTTTTCCTTTACAAGCCGTGTAAGTTCGGTCAAAAACGGGTCTTTCGGCGTTCTTTCGGGAACAATACCTTCAATATCCGGAGTTTTAGCATCTGCCATAATTCACCTTAAATTAATAATCAACGACCTATGTACAAATCATATTTATAACCAATGACCAAGATACAAATCACAATTGGAATTTGGAAATTGGAATTTGGTTATTTTGAACGTTGCCTCATCGAGTGATAAGACGGCCTAATATAATGGATTGGAAATATCAATGCAAGATTTAATTTATGTTAAAATCTCACCGATATAGATCAAAACTCTCATTATCTTTTACGCAGGCAGCATCCCAAGACCGAGCAGCGGTTGACCCCATAACTAATGTTCAAATATTTGATTTTTTTTAGACTTCTTTATAAATGTTTAATCTGACAATTTACCTCCTATTTTTAGAATTATGGACTAGTAACGGTGTTGACTTTCCTTACTTTTCTGCGATACTTAGTCGTAAATTGTTACATCTTAAGGTTTAATGAAATAGAAAGGTTTAGAGGTCTTTGATAGTGACGGAATGAATCCCGTTAGACCTCTTTAGATGTTAACTTTTTGAACAGTATAAGAATAGGCGTTCTAACGTAGGTTATTAAATGAGAAAGGGTTCAGAGGTCTAACGGGATGAAGGCAGCGGAAATGCAAAAGGGGCAAACCGTTCTTATCGACGGCAAGCTCTACATAATTGTCGATTTTGAACATGTGAAACTCGGTAAAGGCGGCGCCATTTACCAGACAAAACTAAAAAGCGTTACTGATGGACTTATCAGCAATGCCAGAATCAGGTCTGAAGAATATATCGAGGAAGTAACACTCGAAAAGAGAAAATATGAATATCTTTATTCTGACCCGACAGGCCATATCGTGATGGACTTAGAAACATTCGACCAGATTACGCTTGACGATAATGCTTTCGGCGATGGTAAAAAATATCTTAAACTAAATACAGAATTATTAGTAAGTACTTATGAGGGAAAGCTGATTTCTATTGTCCTGCCGAATACAGTTGATTTGAAAGTTGTGGAATGCCCGCCGGATATTAAAGGTGCCGCGGCTACAGGACAGAAAAAATCCGCTACTCTCGAAACAGGCGCTGTTGTCTATGTGCCGACCTTCGTTAAAATTGGTGACGTTGTTCGCGTCGATACAAGAACAGGCGATTATGTAACAAGAGTTTAAAAATATCCCACGATATAGACATATTTTTCTTTGTGTCTTTGTGGCTACGTTCAGGAAAATTATGGCTCAAAACGCGATTAGTAAATTTCTCGTAAAAATCTTCGGCTCTCGCAATGAAAGGCTTGTAAAAAATTATATGTACACGGCCTTATCTGCGGGCCAGTTCGAAGAGGAAATTAAAAACCTCAATGATGACGCTTTGAAAGCAAAGACGCAGGAATTTAAGCAGCGTCTGCTCGACGGCCAGAATCCTGATGATTTGCTGCCTGAAGCTTTCGCGATTGTACGTGAAGCGGCAAGGCGAAGCGTTAACATGCGTCATTTCGATGTCCAGCTTATCGGCGGAAACGTTTTATATAATGGTAAAATCGCTGAAATGGCAACAGGTGAAGGCAAAACTCTTGTTGCGACACTGGCAGCTTATCTTGTCCATCTCACGGGCAAAAAAGTGCATATCGTTACAGTGAACGACTATCTTGCCAAACGCGATAGCGAATGGATGGGGCCGATTTATAAAACGCTCGGCCTGACAGTCGGCGCTATCCAGGCTGATATGGACACCACAGGCGATGAACGCAGAGCACAGTATGGCTGCGATATAACTTACGGAACGAACAACGAATTCGGATTCGATTACCTGCGAGATAATATGAAAGTTTCGGCAGAGCAGCTCGCTCAAGGCCCGCTGGAATACGCGATCATCGACGAAGTTGACTCAATCTTGATTGATGAAGCCAGAACTCCTTTGATTATTTCAGGCCCTGCCTTCGATGATGTCAGCAGATACAAAAAAGCCGATGGCGTATCGCGTCAGCTCATAAAAATGCAAAGCGATTACGATCATACTAAAAAACAAATAGACAATACCCAAAAAACTCTGGCAAACGCCCAAGGCGAATTATCAGATGCGAAAAAAGCTAAAGACGATGAACGAATCCATAAAGCTCAAAGCGTAATCGATAAAAGCAAAGAAGAAATCGCGGTTCTTGAGACAAAACTCGAATCCGCCAAACAATTTTACGAAGTCGAGTACGACCGCAAAAGCGTTCACATGAACCATGACGGAACTGGAGCTGCGCAGGATTTGGTAGGCGTAGGCTCGTTCTTTGTCGGCGCAAACACGGAATGGAAACACCTGATAGAACAAAGCCTTCGCGCGCATATCGTTTATGAACGCGAGAAAGATTATGTAGTGATGGACGGCAAAGTCGTCATCGTCGACGAATTCACCGGACGATTAATGCATGGCAGACAATGGTCCGACGGCCTGCACCAGGCGGTTGAGGCCAAAGAAAACGTACAGATAAAAGAAGAAAGCCAGACGCTTGCGACAATTACGCTGCAAAACTTTTTCAGATTATATGAAAAAATCGCCGGCATGACCGGTACCGCGTTTACGGAAGCCGAGGAGTTCAATCAAATTTACAAGCTCGAAGTCGTTACGATACCAACCAATAAACCATGTATCCGCGACGATAAATACGATATGATTTATAAGAGCATTCATGAAAAATTCAACGCGATCGTCGATGAAATTCACCAGGCAAGTACGGCAGGCAGACCTGTGCTTGTCGGTACGATAAGCGTTGAGAAAAGTGAAGCAATTTCAAACGCGCTTACGAAAAAATACGGCCTTGAACACGAAGTTTTGAACGCCAAGCAGCATGCGCGTGAAGCGTTGATTGTCGAAAAGGCAGGCCAGCAGCATACCGACCGCCGAGGCAATCTTTGCGGTAATGTTACAATCGCAACCAACATGGCCGGCAGAGGAACAGATATAAAGCTCCTTCCTTCAGTTCTCTGGGAAGTTTTAAAAACCGAAACCGACCCAAATGAAAGCGATGTTAAAGTTTACACACTTAAACAAGGCGCAACAGGAAAAGAAATATCTTTTAAGTCTAATGAGCCTGTCGCAAATGTTTTCCAGGTTGGGAAAAATCAGAAATTCGTCGGCGGTCTGCACATTGTAGGCACCGAACGCCATGAAGCGCGAAGAATTGATAACCAGCTTCGAGGCCGAGCAGGTCGTCAAGGCGATGCGGGTTCGAGCCAATTCTTCCTGTGTTTTGATGATGATTTGTTGAAAATATTTTCACCAGAATGGACTGTAAAAGCACTTTCATGGATTGGCTGGGAAGAAGGCATGCCGATACAGCATCGACAAATCAGCAAAGGCGTTGAGAAAGCACAAAAAAAAGTCGAACAGCGTAACTTTGAAGCAAGAAAAAGTTTGCTGGAATACGATGAAGTAATGGATTATCAGAGAAAGACGTTCTATTCACGCAGACGGCAGGTAATTGAAGGCAAAGGTCTCAAAGAAGTTATTACCGCGATGATCGATTCGACTGTTGACCATGCCGTCAGTACAATTCTTGCCGAGGGCTACCAGTACAAAGCAATTTCAGAATGGGCGAGAACCGCATTTGGAGTCGATTTAAGTCCTAAGCGTTTTTCAGGTCTTGATGCTGAGCAGGCCGAAGAAATAATTAAAAATAGCGCTAAGAATGAAGCTTCGAATAATATTTCCGTTACTCTTGGCGAGTATCTTGAAGATTTCGAGGATAAATCAACATGGAATATCGAATCGCTTGTTAAATGGGCAATGAGTACCTTCAGCGTAAGTCTTTCGGGCAGCAAAGTCCGCCAGATGAACGCGGAAGAAATCGAACAGAATCTTAAAGACGCATCGGCTGAACAAATCGACAAAAAAGACTGCTCGCCGATTAAGACATTCCTTGACCCGGAATTTCCAATAAAAACTTTTGTCAACTGGTCACAAAATAAGTTCGCGATTAAGCTTGAAATAAATGAGCTCAAAGAGCTTAAGCCGCAGGAGTTTTTTGAAAAGCTCCTTGAACAGGTACAGGCCAGGTTCGCTCGACGTGAAATCGAATATCCTATTGAATTCGCGATGAGTATGACATATCGCCCGGATGGTATCAATGTTTATGCGTTCGATGCCCTGTCGCACTGGATTAAAGATAAATTCGGAAAGGGCATGCCCGTCTCGTATTTACAGGAGACCTCGCCCAATGTGATACATAAAGAACTTCTGGCAATCAGTGAAGAATATCACAAAACAGGTTTGCAGAAAGACATTGACGAAAAACTTGCATCGTCAACGCCTGAACAATTAGCACTGTGGGGAAAAGAGCGGTTTAAAGCAGAGCTTGATGTGCGCGAACTTTCCGATAAAGAAACCGCAAAAGAAATTCTTTTCAATGCGGGCAAAAATTTCCTCCGGCATGAACTTTCGGAACTTGAAAAATATGTTCTGCTGCAATTCTATGATACAGCATGGAAAGATCATTTGTATTCGATGGACAGGCTCAAAGAAAGCATCTTCATGCGTGCATACGCGGAGAAAGACCCGAAGATTGAATATAAAACAGAAGGTTTCAGAATGTTCAGCGATATGCTGGATTTGATCGAAGATAAAGTTACGGATACGATTTTCAAAGTTCGCCTTGAAGCGGGTACACGAACTCGCAATGTTTTTCAATCAGGCCAGACGCAGCATGATGAGGCAAATCATTTCGAAATGGCAGAGCAGCAACGCGCAGCGGCGCAGGCTCCGCAAGGTGAGGCTGCGAAAGTTAAGCAGATTGTTCTTGAAAAACCTAAAGTCGGCAGAAATGACCCATGTCCGTGCGGCAGCGGCAAAAAATATAAAAAATGCCACGGCTTAAACTCATAGCCACAAAGACGCAAAGACACGAAGGAAAAAATATATTTATTTAAAATTTTAGTGTCTTAGTGCCTTAGTGGCTATAATTTCTTGATCCATTTGTTGCGAAAAACGCTTCGGATTTTGTCCGTAAATGAAAGGCCCACTTTTTGAGTTGAATAAGAAAAATCCGCTTCTCGCAGATTTTTCGATTTCAATTTTGGTTTGAATAATGATGCGATAAAAATAAAAAAAGAAATTCCAAAATTTTGATTTTTTATTTTTGATTTTTTCATTATCTAACGTATGCTGATTTTGTAGCAGCAAGTAACTGTTCACCGGTAAGTACATCAATTTGAGTCTGATTGAACAACTGATGTCTTTCGACAATTTCCGGCTGTTGAATATAATATTGTTTTACAGCGTCTATGCCGCCTTCGACAAGCCCTTTAGTTTTATAATCAATATCCAAAAGCCATTGGCTCACTGCGTCATTTTGTTCAGCCGGGAAAATAACAGCTGTCACGAATTTATCATCGCTGTATTTTGCCAGATGAACTTTAGCCTTCGTGGGCGGCGCATTTGTTATGGCGGAATTAACAAGCTTTTTGAAATCACTCCTGGCGGCCTGCTCGTCGTCTTCATAAAAGAACATACCCGCTTCAAGCTGGAAGATGTCATTTGACACACCTTTTAATTCCATTTTGCCGTCAGGGTACGCACGATAAATTTTATAAACCTTTACATCTTTGAATTTTTCGCTTTCAAGCAGTTCTGCAACTTCTTCCGCGGCAAAACCGATTGCGCTATGTCCGCCGAAATCAACCACATAAAGGCCTTTGTATTTATCCGCATTTTTTATTTCTGGTATTTTCATATATCGCCTCTGTATCTAGCCACAGAGTTCACAGAGAACACAGAGGTAATTAAATTATCTACAGTGTTAATCCGTGTTAATCCGTGTCTGAAAAAACAGTGTAAATTTGTGTCTTTCATCCAACCGCCAATTTCGCGAATTTCAATTTTCCAGCTCGAACGATCATGCCGTTTGCCGGAGTTATCGCTTTATTCGGGTCTGTAACTTTTTCGCCGTCGATACTCATTCCTCCGCCAGCGATTAATCTTTTCGCTTCACCGCCGCTTGCGACAAGATTGCATGCAGTCAACAACTTCGCAGCGGTTATCGCCTGACCTGCAATTTTAATCTCCGGCATATCCTGCGGCAATTGCTTTTGAGCGAAAACTTTTTCAAATTCCGCGGCAGCACTTTCAGCCGTCGCTTCATCATAAAACTGCGCGATTATCGTTTTGCCAAGGAGTACTTTTGCCTGTTTCGGGTGAGTTTTTTGCGAATTAACAAGTTCTTTAATCTTATCAGTCGGTATATCTGTCAGCAGCGTATAATAATTTTCCATCATTTCATCGCTGATACTCATAACCTTGCCGAACATATCTTTTGGGCTGTCTGTAACGCCGATGTAATTGCCTTTGGATTTGCTCATTTTCTGAACACCGTCAAGACCGACAAGAATCGGCATCGTAATAACGATTTGCGGCTTTTGATTATTAATCCTCTGCAAATCTCTTCCAACGAGATTATTAAATGTCTGATCGGTGCCGCCCAGCTCAACATCCGATTTAACCATCACAGAATCGTATCCCTGCATCAGCGGATACAAAAATTCATGCACGCTGATGGGGTCACCCGCTTTATATCTGATTTCAAACGTATCGCGTTCGAGCATTCGCGCAACTGTCATCGAGCTTGCAAGTTTTATAATTTCCGCAAGTCTCAAATTCGCCAGCCATTCACTATTTGGCCGAACTTCAAATTTATCCGGCGATGTGTCCAGGATTTTCCCAGCCTGTGCGATATAAGTTTGAGCATTTTTTTCAATCTGCTCCGGCGATAACATTGGACGAGTAGTATTTTGCCCTGTTGGGTCGCCGATTCGAGCAGTATAATCGCCGATAATCAGAACAGCCTTATGGCCCATATCCTGGAATTGCCGCATCTTTCGCATGACAACGGTATGACCGAGATGAATATCCGGTGCGGTTGGGTCCATGCCGAGTTTGATTCGAAGCTGGCGTTTTTCCTTAGCCGCATCGGCCAAACGCTCGGCAAGCTCCTTTTCGCTGAAAATCTCGACTGTGCCGCGTTTTAGCTGTTCTAACTGCTCTTTTATATCTGCCATAATAGTCCTAAATACCTTTAAAAACGCGAATTATAAACTAAGAGTTCCTTCTAATCAAGAATTGATTTTCAGGTCTTTCGACCCAAAGCCGCTTAAATTTCCCGCCGCAGGCGGTTCAAAAACTTTTCACTTTTAGTTTTACACTTTACACTAAAATATTCTCTTACTATCTAAAAGAAAATTGATCGGCCCATCATTGCTCGCCGTTACTTCCATATCAGCCGCAAAAATTCCCGTTTGGACATTGAATCCCTCTGCTCTTACAAGCTCAACAACTTTTTCATACAGCTTTTCGGCAATCGCAGGCTCGGCGGCCAAATCAAAACCCGGCCTTCTGCCCTTCCTGCAATCTCCATAAAGAGTAAAGTTGCTGATAATCATAATATCACCCCGAACATCCTTAACGCTCAAATTCATTTTCTGATTTTCATCTTCAAATATCCGCAGATTGACAATTTTATCTGTGATAAAAATAGCATCAGATTCTTCATCGCCTTTGCCCACGCCAAGATATACAAGCATTCCTTTTCCAATCTGCCCGCATATCAAACCGTTTATTGCAACTCTTGCGTTATTTACTCTTTGTACAACAGCTCGCATAAATCAGTGTCCAATTTTTAATAAAACAATTCCTGAAACAATCAGGATGATTCCAAAAAATCTCATCATGCTCATCACATCATGGAAGAAAATGACTCCAATGAGAAAAGTGCAGACTGCGCCAATGCCTGTCCAAACGCTGTAAGCGGTTCCGATGGGAATTCCTTTTTGCGCGATGAAAAGAAAATAGCCGCTCAAAGCCATTGAGATAATCGCGAATAGAATCCATATAATTTTATGGGTGGTTACCTGGGCTAATTTAAATCCCAAAGGCCAGCCTACTTCAAAGATTGCAGCTATAAATAAGTATATCCAATACATAGCTTGATATTATCGCATTGTTTCATAACTTCATATAAAAAATTTTGTGTCTTAGTATCTTGGTGGCTGTAATGAACAAAAAAAATCCCGCATCCAAACAATGCGGGAAAGGGCAAAAGGGAACCAAAAAATGATTTCAATTTTCAACTCTTGAGATCATTATACAGAAATCAATTCTAGAAACCAAATTTGCAGACCTGGAATTTTCCATTTTCCAATGAATTCAGGATTTATTTCTGAAACTCGGTCTTTTTATTGGACAAAGCCGTAAAAATTTTTCGATCCGCCGACAGTAAAATATCTAAAAATGTACCAAAAAAATATTAGAAAAATTCTTACAAAACCTATTTTAATCCAAAAAAACGCGATTTTTCAAGAAATAGATGGAACATAAGTCGGCATGGTATTGAATTTTGCCCTTTTTTTTAGTATAATTATTCTTAGTTGGGGTAGTAAATTTATCAGGATTGTTCAATAACCTCCGCAATCCGAATCACTGCGCCAACTGAATGAATCTCAATAGTTTAAATTAAATGGGAAGAGATTTTTATATGGGAAAGAGCCTCGGGTTAAATCGAGGCTTTTTCTTTGCGCTAAAATAAATTATTCCTAATTTTATAAAAGCTTGCTATTGTGATAATTAGAGGTAGGAAAATTTTTAATTTTTTCCTTGCATTTCTTACATAATGTGGTATAATCCGTCCCATAATAGGGTAGGAGAAACACTTATACATCGATTTTAGCAATGTTACTTTAGTTTGACTTCTTTGTATTTTTGCATGTGCGTGGAGGCACACCGCTTTTTCAAGGAGATAAGTTATTCAGCGCATGAAGATTCTGCGCGCGTTTTAAAGCAACGTTAGTCCGTTTTTAGTTTGTTGTTTTTTGTTTAACTTATTTTATGGAAAGCGAGTTCTATATGAAAAAGGTATTTATGGGTTGTGCAGCGATTCTCTTGGTAACTGCACAGGTTTTCAGCGCAATGACTGCTCCCCAACCTTTCACCTTTGGCCTTTCATCAACGGATTGGTCTGAAACGTTGAATGTTACAAAATTCGATACTTCTCTTGGAACATTAACGGCTGTTCATGTTGCTATTGCCGGAAGTACAAACAGCAGCTTAACAATTGTTAATACATCGTCGAAGAAAGATTCTACCGGCAATGCTAACTGCCAGATAACAATCACTCTCACAGATTCTGGTGCGTTAAATGAAACTTTGACTCTCTCGCCGGTTGCGCAGCCTTATACTCTTACAAAAGGCACATCGACAACTTTATCCGGCTTTGTCGCCAACAATAACGCAACCTCTGTTTTGAGCGTCCCCGCGATTCTCACGGCATTTACCGGCCCAGGCACAATAACATTAAACCTTAACGCGGTTGGTTCGACTGATTTATTCACTACCGGCGGTAACACTTTTATTGACGAAGATTCAGGTATCAACGCCGGCAGTACGGTCTCAATTTCTTATGAGTATATCCCAGAACCTGCAACAATCGCTTTGCTCTCTATCGGAGCTTTAACGGTATTGCGTAAGAAAAAGAAATAAACCGAGTTGCCCTGTTGATGAGCCGTAAAGTATTTATATTTACTTTAATCGCGGTTTGGGCTTCTTTGATACAGGGACGTGAAATAGCACAAACAAGATATTTTGGCGAGATTGCACAGTTCGACCAGTTCGACAGCTCTCTTGGAAATCTAAATACGATTAAAATTGACGTATCTGCTAATATCAGCGGCGGTCAATTGATTTACGACAATGACAGTTCCGGTCCTTTATCTGGAACATTTGAATTCGGCAAAGTATGCAGCTTGACGTACACGCAGGATGTGAGCCTTCATAATTCTGCCAATCAGATGATTTTTGATAATGGAAATGTTTTCGCGTGCAATAGTTCCGCTTTCAACCTTGCACCAGACGATGGCGACGGCAGATACAACTATGATTCGAATCCGCCTGACGGAAGCATTTATTATGGCGGTAATTTATCTTTTAGTGCGACTGACTATATCGGCAGAACGTACTGGGATAAAGGCTCAAAAGGCTTTATCGGTTCAGGAACATTCGATATCGTTTATTCGGTTAATCAGTGGATTAATTTCATTGGTAATGATTTAGGTGAAAAGATCGAGTACTATTGTTCACCTAACGTTGAATTTCAAGGCTCTGTAACTGTAACATATTCGTATGATGCTGTTCCGGAGCCTTGCAGCTTTTCGCTCTTTTTAGCGGGAATGGCTTTATACCTGAATAAAATGGCCAAACGCTGATATTTCTTTTAAAATTTTTTTATTTAAAGACAGATTTTTCTTGCATTTTGATTTTTACAATATATAATTCTTTTTAGTTGGGGAGCAGGCGAAAACATCTAATGTCAATTGAAATTCAACAATGAATAGTTGTTGTATTTTTATTTTTTTGGAACACAGGCGAAGAGTTATCTAGCACAATTCTTGGTGTTGTGCGCGTTTTAAAGCAACGTAGTAGTACCAGTTGGAGGCATATCGTTTTCAAAGGAGTTTTAAGTTATTGGCGCAAATTTCGTGCGCAAATTGTGTCAATTTTTGGAAACGTTATTTTGAAAGGTACTCAAGAATGAAAAAACTTTTAACAATTTGCCTGGTTGTACTTTTTGCAACCACTACTTATGCCGCGCTTACGTCCGTTACTGCCGCAAACGCATGGACGACATTCACAGCGTCAATCGGCGTTCTGCAAATGAACGGAGCAAACGGCATGATTTCGTATGATACAATCAACTCTCCCCTTGCCGGTACATTTGAACTCAACGTAGGTGGATGTGTAGATAGTTCTTCAGGCGGTATCGCCAAAGCAAGTTTCGGCGGAGGCTCTTTTACTTTTAAAGATACGCTCAATAATCCTCTGCTCAATGGCGCTTTCGCTTCTTTCAATATGATTGAATCATTTCAGGGAGCATTGACCGGCAATTGCGCTTTCACTGTTACAGGCGGCTCTCTCGCGGGGCAATTCGGAAGTAATGGTTCATTGATGGGCATGTCATTTTTTGTTCCATTTAATGATATCAGTTCATTCACTTCGGATTTCTCTGGTTATTCAACTATGATCGCAGCACCAATTCCGGAACCGGCAACAATTGGTTTACTTAGTTTTGGTTTGTTAAGTGTATTAAAAAGAAGGAACGCTAAATAATTTTTAGTGTAAGACAAGGAATCCTTGGAAGGGTCAATAAGAAGAAGTTATTAGGTTGGTTCGAAATTAGAAGAAGAAATTCTTATTGAAAACAGCCGCCGCTATTTGTTGCGGCAGGCAAACAAGGATTAAAAATGTTACGTTATAGCCTTCTAGTAAGTTGTATATTGTTATGTTCTTTCTACACTGTTTTTGCTCAAGGCAATTATGATGTGTATATGCAGGAAAGTCCTGCCGGCTCAGGAACCATTCGGCCCGGCATTGGTGTGCATACTTTCAAAGCCAGTGAAAATGTTACTCTCACAACGGCTCCGAAAGCTGGATACCATTTTGTCGGCTGGCTTGGCGATGTTCGCGACCCATCTGCAAACAGGACTAGCCTCGTTGTCGATGGCCCCAAGATTATCATCGCTGTATTTGAACGTGACGAGTATGCATTCGAAGAAAAAGGACCGCAAATCAGCGTCGGCCCGGAAGCTTTGTATCCTCGTTACGACAATTACACGAATAATACCGGCACATGGAGTCCGCCGTACAATCCGCCGGATTACCCGGACCCGGATCCCGATCCAGGCAAAGGCCCTCCTGTTCCTGAAGTTCCGGAACCTGCTACAATGATGCTTTTCGCTTTAGGCACATGGCTTGTGCATAGAAATAGAAAGAACAGTTAAAAATACAAAATGGAATTAATATAAAAACTCTCTTTTATGAAAGGCATTAATAATGCGGAATAAAACTATTATCAAATGGGGAGGCATTGTTGTAGTCTTGCTGCTGCTGATGCAGACAGCAACTCAAGCTGCATTGCTCCTGCCAAAAAGTTCTCTATGGCATGGAGGCAATCAGTATACAAGAAATGGAATTACAGCGTATGTAGAGTATGCCGTTTATGATTCCGGTCCAACAGGCAATATCTCCTTCCCAACGGCATTAACACTTCCAAGCAGTATCGAAACTGCCCGTTACCTGTATGCATATAAAATTCTAAACGTCAGCAACGCTACAATTGGAACATTCCAAATTATTGCGAAAAATGTTTCAAATAAGGAAGGCATAGGTTCTATTGCCGATGGAGCAGATGGCATTGTGCCGGATACGTCGAGTTATGCAGACAAGATTTTCCAATGGGAATTCGGCGGCGGTCTGTTTGTCATAGACAAACAATCTGCGTATCTTGTGTTTACATCTGATTATGCACCTGTAGAAGCTTCTAACTTAAACTTTTCATCGAATTTCGGCAACAATCCAGGCTTGCCTGGAACCGAATCTGAAGTTTCCGAAAGCCTGGAAAACTCAATTCCCGAACCGGCAACATTAGCTTTGCTGTCAATCGGAGCATTGACATTAAGAAAAAAATTGAGAAGAAGTTAATAGAGAAAAATCTTAAATGATTTTTAAGCCTTGTTGAAAAACAAGGCTTTTTTTTTGCGCAAGAATCACCCCTATCCGCTCAACCTGTGCGCTAAACGCTCTACGCTGTACGCTATAACCGATTGTAGGGGCGAACACGCGGGTTCGCCCTTTTTCTTTCTCAACGCTCACCGCTATACGCTGAACGCTCTTTCTCATTTTCGCGCAAGTTTCGATTTCCTCTTTCCTCAAATTTTCTAATTTTCACCACTGAATTAATACTTTTTTAATACTTTTTTCTGCCATTTCATCACTTTTTCTCGCCTCTTGTCAAATCCGCGCAAGTAACGCTGTCCGCTAACCGCTATACGCTAAATTTGCGTAGCAAATTAAAAATACGTGTAGCATTTAAAAATACTATGTAGCATTTTCAAAATATTACGAGGGTATTTTCCCTTGCGCAAATTTTCTTGCGCTCTTTTAAACCTTAAATTTATATGTCTCCCCCTATATAGCCCCATCTTGCGCAGTTTTGCACCTGTCATTCTGAATGGAGCAGAGTGGAATGAAGAATCTCGTTATTTTCAAAGATAATTATTTTTAAAAATAATTTCTGCGCACTTTTTTTAATGCGCAAACTCATGTTTTCCTCAGGGCTTTTACCTATGCAAGTATCAGCCATTTTGCTGGACTTGCATTGCAAAAGCTTTTTCACTTGATTAATTTTAATACTCATTTAACTTAGTCTATCAGAGGATATACAGAAGAAACACTAAGCGGGATTTTTTTAGCTGCTTGTAATTACGGCAAACTCTATTTTTTTTAAGAGGGACAAAATGCTTAAGAAAAGTTTCTTCTTTCTGTTCGTACTTTTAATTTGTTCGCAATCCGGCCTTTCAGCAATGCTTACTGAAATAGAATATTTTGGCGGCTCCCCTAATCTCAAAGGCAGCCTGACATTCAATCAGTTCAATAATTTCGAGGATAACCTGGTTTCTATCAGTATGCTGCTTTGTGTTCAAACATACGATGGAATGCTGATTCTCGATAATGATGGCCGAACCGCAGTTTCAGGCACTCTGCAATTCGGCGCAAAAGGGAACATAAGTTCCACCGATGTTATTCTGCTGAACAGTTCTTATATGCCCGCTTTGAAAACCTGCTCGGCTGTTTGCGAAGAACCTTTCAATCTTTCGGCCGACAATGGCGATGGTCTTTTGAATTTTGATTCAACCACACCTGATGGTTTGACATGTCTGCCTTCTGACCTGATGGACAGCGAAAGCGGCTTTATTGGGCAAAATTTCTGGTCTATGGGTAGAAAAGGATTCTTAGGCACCGGCACATTTAAAATCAATTATTCCATTACACAATGGGTTGATTTTGGCAGTTTTGGCTCAATGACATATGGCGTCAGCCCCGTAAACACAGCGGGTTTTGTGATGCTTATTTATAATTACAATCCTGCCCCTGAACCTGCGACTATTCTCTTTTTCGGCATTGCGGCACTAATTTTTAGAAAGCCGCAAATGGCTGCAAAAGCTGGAATTACAGTTAAATAGATATTATTTTGTTTAAATTATCCATTTTTTTCTTGACTTCCTACTTCCTTTGGAGTAAAATTTTGCCCTAGTAAATGGGGTGGAGAAAACTTTTGGGCAGGTCTAGAAAACGCGTACCATTATGACAGTGGTTTTTTGCGCGTTCATTTTGCATTTACCCACTTATCGGAGAAAACGGGAAGTTTTTCTGCGCATATTTCGCGAATAACTTTTTGTATAGGCCCGTTTTCTGTAAATGGTCGAATTTGGAGTTATTAGAAGTTATTTATTATGAGAAGAGGTATTGTTATGTCTAAGAGAAGATCTGCCAAAGACGCTAAATGTCTTCAAGTCAGTAAATTAATTCCATTCTTATGTTTTATCGTTTTTCTCTGTTCATGTCCGGCAAACGCAATTCATTATTGGGCAGATGCTAATGGCTCAACAGATTATTTCTCATGGCACCATGGCCTGACAGACAATGATCTATTTGGCGATTTTGACAGTGGGAGCATTTCAGATGGAATCTTTAAATTTACTCCGGATAATTTCATTGCCAGCAGTTCGGGGAACACACGTTACGCACGTGATCGAATGCAAGTTGATCTTTTTGCTGCTGACGATTTATATTTCCAGAAAATTACAATAAATGAACTTGGAAGTTACCTGATTGGCAACTCCGGCTGGGTGAAAGTGACCGCGTTACTCGAAGTTTTTAATTTGGATGCAGATGGACAAGCCTCGGGGAGTTTCAGTACAAAATTGAATTCTGGAGATGGCAACTGGACCGGAACAGCAGAGGTTGACCTTTTAGGATTGGGCTATAACTGGTCAAACATCAGAATTGTTCTAACAAATACTTTAATCGCATACAGCCCTGCTGGTTCTTCATCATATATCCAAAAGGATGGAATAGGTGCAGGTGCCGATGGTCATGTGAATATTGAAATTTTGATACCTGAACCCACCACTTTAATCATTTTCGGATTAGGTGCTTTATTATTCATTCCTAAAAAAGCTTCTAAAAATCTTTTAGCGGGTTTATTAGTTGGCATCTTCTGTGTAAGCTTTACCGGCAACGCCCAAGCATTGGAATACTGGACACAACAGGAAGGTTCTTTCCAGGATATTCAATGGAATTCAGGCGGTAGCGATAACGGATTATTTGGTGATCCTGTTTTGCATGCAGATAACACATTTTTATTTAATCCTTCAAATTTCTTTGTGTTCTCTTCTGACAGCATTTTTGATCGGCTGGAATTTTATGTAACTGCCAAACCCAATTACATTATCAAAAAAGTTGGTTTGCTTACCGGCGGCGGCTATGAAATAATAGATAACGCCTCTATTGATATACTTGGCTATCTTAATATAACAGATACCAAGACCGGCAATTCCAAACAATCAAATATGGCTGTCACCAGCAATTCAACAGAGTGGACTGCTATGGCAAAGATCGCTGACTTGAATTTGACTTCAATAAAGATTGTTATCAACAATAATATTAAAGCATGGGCTGAAGATGGTTCTGCAGCTTTCGCATGGAATACATATTTAAGAGTTCCAATCCTTGTTCAGGCAGTTCCAGAACCAGCAACAGTAGCATTATTAATGATGGGGTTAACAGTTTTCATTGGACGAAAAAAATAATAACAGGAGAAGAGTAATGACAAAGTTAATTTCTATTAGTTTGATTATTTGTTTGGTTTCTGTTCAGGTTTTTGCGCTGCCATTAGAAAAAAATTCAAATCAGCAGAACACCGCAGTATCTGAATCAGCTCAAAAGTTAATTGAATTAAATACTCAAAATCAAAATTATATTTCAGCCGATGCCTGCTTGACGAATCATGATAATAAACTCACGACATCAACTTCATCGGGCTTTGAATGCAATTGCGTTGAAAACTCATCAAATTGCGTAAGCATAGATATAGGTCAAAAAATGGATATTTCAAACAATCAAACCGCTTCTATTGGTTATACTCAGCCAAACTGGCTGAAATAACAGCTTGCACAAGAGAAAATAGGTAATTTGAGCCATCCTATTAATAAAAGGATGGCTTTTTTTATTGCCACAATTCTGTTGGATTTTCTGAGTTAAATCATATAGAATTATATCCGATATGGATATCGTTTATAAAAATAAAAAGCTTGAACATACGCTTATTTTTACAAATTTTGCAGTAACAACTTTGGTTATTATTGTCGCACTTGCGCAGCTTGGTTTTGAACAGCCTCTTCTCTCATCAAAAACAATGTATGCAATACTTATCGGCTCCGCGATTTTTTTTGTGGCCGATCAATTTCTAAGATTTTTAAATGCCCGCTCTAAAATAGATTACATTCATACTTTCTGGTTCGGCTTCGTTTCAATTGGTGTATTTTTCGCAATCTATTATTTTTCAGGTTTACTTTGGGCCTTGAATTTTTATCTGCTTTTGAAGATAATCGCAAAAATCGCAAGGACAATTGTCAATCTCGCCGCCTCGGGACGCAGCCCCGCGGTTACTTTCGTCAGCAGCTTTATAGTAATAATTTTGATAGGCGCGATTTTACTTATGCTTCCGAAAAGTCGGACAACATCTTCGATAACTTTCATTGATGCGGTTTTCACCGCGACCAGCGCCACGTGTGTAACTGGTTTGGTTGTTAAGGATACAGGGACTGATTTCTCCTTTATCGGGCAAACCATTATTTTATGTCTGATTCAACTTGGCGGCCTGGGTATTGTCCTGTTCGGGACTATTTTTGCCTTAATGTTTGGTCAGACGCTTGGTATGCGTCAGACTGCGGCAATGCAGGATTTACTTAGCGAACAAACGTCAGGGATGATTGCGCATTTTATAAGATTTATTTTCGCAACCACAATAACAATTGAAGCATTAGGCGCTGTTCTCATGTACAATATGTGGCAATCAGCCGGCACTCTCCCCCCCCAGATACATAGCCTATGGTTCTGTTCTATTTTTCATTCCATCAGCGCGTTTTGCAACGCTGGCTTTGGTTTATTTTCAGATAATCTTGTCAGGTTTAAGTTATCCTGGCAAATTTACGCGATTATTTGTCCGCTGATAATTTTCGGCGGTCTTGGTTTCAGTGTTTTGCATAACATTATCGATTTTCTATGGTACAAATTTAAAAGCTTTATAATATACCTGCCCAGACACCATCGTCATCTTATCGGCTTTGAAAAAATTCAGCTCCAGACAAAAATCGTCATATTAATGACTTTGATTCTCGATATCGGAGGAATCATTCTGCTTCTGATTTTCCAAAATAATACTTCCGATTTTCACTTGGACGTGCCGGATGCTTTTTTCCATTCTGTTTCTTCAAGAACAGCAGGCTTTAATACTACAAACATCGATGCCCTATCGCCTGTATCTAAAATAATCACTATAATTCTTATGCTTATAGGCGGTTCACCAGGCGGTACTTCCGGCGGCTTCAAAACCGTTACACTTGTTATCATCATCATGGCTATATATGCCACGATTCGAAGGAGAACTGAAGTTGAAATGTTCCAGCGTTCCATCCCCTTGTCGATAGTTGGAAAAGCTTTAACAGTAGTTTCAATGTTTGTTTTTGTATTTTTAGTTTCTACTTTTCTTTTATCAATCACTGAAAGGCATAACAATTTTGATATTATGAATATTATGTTTGAAGTGGCTTCGGGAATTGGTACTGTCGGTCTTTCAACGGGTATTACACCATCTTTGACAACCGCGGGAAAAATCATTATTATATTTACAATGTTTATCGGCAGGTTGGGGCCCCTTACCCTGCTTGCCGCTTTGACTTTTAATATTAAGCCGGCGCGTTATAACTACCCAACCGAATCGGTGGTTGTAGGTTAATTTCAGGAGTTAGTTATGAAAAAATTTGCTGTTATAGGTCTGGGACGTTTTGGCAGAAGATTGGCTGTTTCGCTCACTCAAAGTGAAGCTGAAGTTATCGCAATAGACCAGAACCGCGATATCGTTGAACAAATTCGTGATGAAGTTACTCACGCTGTCCGGCTCGATTCCACCGATGAAGACGCTCTTAGGGCACAAGGCGTTGAAAAAGTTGATGTCGCAATCGTTGGCATCGGACAAAGCGGAAGAGGTTTCGAATCTTCTGTTTTGACCGTCGTAAATCTAAAAGCTATGGGTGTGCCAAGAGTTTATGCGCGTGCCGAAACAGTCGTGCAGGGACAGGTGCTTTCAAAAGTCGGTGCCACTGAAGTGATTTATCCTGAAATCGAATCTGCGCAAAGATGGGCCGGCAAATTAATTACTCCGCAGATACTTGATAAAATCGATTTATCGCCGGGCTATTCTCTTGCCCGTATAATCGCACCAGACAGCTTCCATGAAAGAACTGTTCTTGATTTGCAGCTTCGCCAGAAATACGGGATAAATCTCGTTTCAATCAAACGAGGAGATAACGTCGAAGACAGACGGCAAAAAGGTGAAATCATAAATGTTCCGCTGCCTGATACTATTATCTATGCAGGCGATACAATGATGATCACTGGCTCGGACGAAAACCTTGCGCAACTGCCGGAAAAATAAAAACAAATAGATTTAACCGCGAAATCGCCTAATCGAAAATAATTAAATGTGGGATAGCGGTAATTATGGAACAAAAATCTAAAGGTGAGATAATTATTTATCGTCAATCCGGCTTTAAAACCGGTCTTGAAGTTAAATTGCAGGATGAGACTGTATGGCTTAATTTGAACCAGATGGCTCGGTTATTTGGCAGAGACAAATCTGTTATTTCGAGGCATGTTCGTAGTAACATATATGCGCAAAAAGAATTAAGTGAAAAGTCAACTGTTGCATTTTTTGCAACAGTTAATAGATGTCCTCTTAAAACTATTAACCGAAATTAAATTTTCCTATACTTTCTTAATTCCTCCAGAATATTTTTCATATCATCTGCCCAGGGAGCTTCGAAGGTCATCCTCTGATGTGTTGTCGGATGTGTAATTTCAAGCTGCCACGCATGCAAAGCGGGTCTTGAAATCAATGGTTCCTGCGGCTGGGCGGGTTTATCTTCAAGCTGCCAGGGATATACGAATCTTCCGCCATACATTTCATCGCCGATTATCGGGTGCTTGAGATATGACATATGCACGCGAATCTGGTGCGTTCTTCCCGTTTTAATATTTACTTTAACCAGAGTATAGCCGCGGAATTTTTCGATATTTTCATAAAATGTAATCGCCTCTTTTCCAATCTCCGGCCGAACAGCGAAACGTTCCCGAATTATCGGATGAACCGCAAGAGGCTTGTTAATGCAATCGGCATCGGGTTCGGGCGTGCCGTGAACTATCGCCATATACGTTTTTTTCGTCTGCCTGTCTTCGAATTGTTTTGCGAGCCGCCAATGCGCGGTTTCATTTTTTGCGACTACAAGGCAGCCCGTTGTATTTCTATCAAGCCTGTGCACAATTCCCGGCCGAAAATCTTCACTGCCTTTTGATAATTTTTTTTGATGAAATGCAAGCGCGTTGACAAGTGTCCCTTTTTTATATCCTCTCGCGGGGTGCACAATAAGGTTTGCCTGCTTATTAATGACAAGAATATCATCGTCCTCATAAATAATATTGAGCGGAATATCTTCGGGGATATATTCTTTTGCCGGAGGCGGAGGGAGAATTACATCGATACTATCGCCGGTGGATATTTTCGTGCTTGGCTTGGCAAATTTTCCGTTGATACTTACAGCCTGTTCATCTATCAGCTTTTGCAGCATTGTTCTGCTGAAATTGCTTAACCGGCCGGCAAGATATTTATCGAGCCTTCTAACTACTATATTTGTGCCGACTTTAAGAGTTAGATGTTCTGCGCCTTCAGTTTCGATGACTTCCTGATTGCCCGCGCCATTTAGATTCTCAACTTCGTCCATTATTTAGGCTGATTAACTTCCGGTTTTGGAACGGAGATTTTGTTCATGTCAGTTATAGCGCCTTCGAGATTAAGCGGACCCGGAGGCTGAATTTCTTTTGCGGGCGGCGTTTGAGGTTTTTCCGATTTTGCGAAAACAACTTTCCGCATATTATCGCTCATTGTATGAATTCGAACCTCTGCCCTGCTCTGGTATGATGTGCCTTTATACGCCGGTTCGTTGATGAATTTTTCAGAAGCTTTTTTTGCACCTTCGAAATAGCACATATCTTCAAG
>JBDKUM010000098.1:0-2999 GCA_039679715.1 Phycisphaerales bacterium | reverse complement strand
TTCTACTTTGCCACATTTATTGTTTTGAATAACAGCGGTCTATATCGTATTGTCGTTTTATGTGTCGTTCCTTAAGTTGCCTAAGCAACCGTTCCTCGGTCATTTCTTTGTAAAACTTGAAGAACAGGAAGTCCATGATGTCCCTGGCCGAGAGGATGGGTATTTCATCCTGGTTCAACAGCTTTTCTTTGAGCATGAAGCAGCCGACCATCATATTGAGTGCAATTTGGTGGTGCCACGGCAGCCATTTGCGTGTCTGGAACTGGTCCATCCCCAGGATTTGCTTCTGTTCCTTGAAACTGTGCTCGATGAAGAATCTCTGAGCCTGCATATATGCAATGGCTTGTTCGGTGTACTGCCCCAATGAGGCATTGGTGAAAGAGTATTTGATTTCTTCCCCCTCCTTTGTTTTTCGTTTTGACACCACCAGCAGCCTGTCTTCCACCGTGTTTGTGTTTTTGTCCCAAATGTACGCCCGCTTGAAATGGAACAGCCCTTTGAGTACCCCTTTGGCCGAATGCCTGATATCGATTGCATTCCAGTGGGAAGGCTCCAACGAGCCAATATACTTGTATGCCGTGGTGTGGATGGTACTGGCCTTTAGCTTTTTGGGCGAAGGGCCTTTGGCCGTTTTGCGGTCGGGGAGATACAAATCAGGCTTTTCCAGGAATATTTGCTGGTCAGAGTGGATGTCGAGCATATAAATCAGTCCCATCTTGTTGATCTCACGGGCAAAGGCGGCATCGTTGCCATATAGCCCGTCGGCCCCGACATAATCGAAAGTTATTCCCATTGAAAGTTGGTGCTTTATGATATCCGCCGCGAGTTCTTGTTTGGTCTTAAAGATCCTTTCTTCAACGGGAATGCCTGCTTGCTTGCACCGTTCGCTGTCGGTTGTCCACGATGTGGGCAGATACAAACGGCAATCCACCAGCGAGGCGTGGTTGCCGTTGCACAGGCAGCCAAAAACCGCGACCTGGGAATTGGCTGTTTTGCCCACATTTCCACAGTATTGATGGCCAACCCCTACGCTCTTGTCGCCTTTTTTCACCCAACCGCTTTCATCGATCAGCAAGCCCGTGAGCGTTTGTTTGGGCAATGATTGGGAAACATCTTTTGCCACCTGGTCTATCACAGCGCGGGTATCCCAGTTGGAATCACTGATAAAATGATGCATGGCGTAATAGTTTGCATCAAGTGTCTCAGTTATGCGTTCGATATTGTTCAGTTCACTGCTCACTTTTCCTTCTATGTATAAATGAACTTTATCCGAGTTCGACTTGGTCTTGTTCTTAAAAAAATCATGATAACCTGATAGATAGACAGATAGACGATTTGCCGCCCCGATCAGTGTTTTACCATAATGTTGATTTTTCTTTATTCGATTTGTATTTGCCTGTTACCCATTGTAAATGTCTTTTTTGTTGTTTTTACACTTCTAATATACTATTAATCAATGAATTTATCAAATATACAAGCACAAAAATTAATCTATTTTAATGTGGCAAAGTAGAACTAAAAATGGAGATATTTCAGGCTTTGTCCATCTGTTATTAACTCGCCTCATCGTTTTGTGAAAATATTGCGTCTTTTCACCATAATAATATGACCACCAGAACACCTCATTCCCATCAGGTGAAAATGTGGGTGCGCTATGTTGAAGCAACGTGTCTGAAACAATTCCGCGGGCAAAAACTACGGGTGTATCTCCAGGCAGAGGCTGGCCAAGATAATCTCCTTTTAAATCGGTAAATTCTTGCCCGAAGGAAAATTTAACAATCAGAACGAGACCGATATATAATCCTTTATTCATTTGCCAAATATTTATGGTGACTGTCTGTTGATGTGTGCTACTGTAGCCTTAAAAATTTTAGTCTTTGGATCTTTCTGTAATTCAAATTTCTTAAAATAATATTTAGTAATTGGACTGGTATCTTCTGAGTCGTATCGATATGTTTCCATAACACCTTCATCTGCGCTTATCGTATTTTTGTTCAAATCATGATAGGCTAAAGGTGATTTTAAAATCAAATAGCGATCATTTTGTTCACCGACGATAAAAAGAGCATCTTTCAGAGTAACAATCCCATTCGTTATTGAATTCGAAGATCCCATTTCAAAAACACCCTCAAAATTATTGAAGGCTTGTGGTTCAATTTTATGCTTCTCTATAATTGGGTACCACCACTCTTTACCGAAGTTCTTTAAATTTTCTTTTGATAAGTTCTCCTGGCTAAAAGTAAGCGATACAGCCAAAATCAAAACTAAAGGGACAATGGCTACTTTTCTAACCATTGATTTCATTGAAGAATTATCTTTTGTCATCATAATCAATCTTTTTTTTGTTAATGAATAATTAAAATTACTGGCCAGGTATGTTGAATTATTCCGGAATACAAGATTTAATAAAATGCCCTGATACGATTTTAAGTCTTGTGTCTGTAACACTTTTTTATCAGCTAAATACTCGTGATTTAATTGTATCTCCTTCTTCAAAATCCAAATGATCGGGTTGAACCAAAAAAGTATTTTTATTATTTCGATGAATATGATGTCAAAAGAATGATGTTGATTACAATGTGCTTGCTCATGAATGATTAAATCGTAATCAATTTGTCCTTTTTCATACTCGGTTTTACTCACAATTATGAACTGGAAAAATGAATATGGAAGTGTCTCCTTTGGTGATAGAACGATTCCTGGCGAGCTATTTAAATCTTTACCGGAATTGTTAATCAATTTTATAATTCTCCTGAGATTCGAAACAAACCGTAGCAGAAAAATCGCAGAAACCAGAATGTATATAACTGTTAATGCATCAATTAAATCAAAAACACCTTTTTTTTGTCCATTTACAATTGCCCCTTGTATGTCGATGTTGCTTATTGATGAAGAATAAACCGGAATATCCCGATTTGCTGTCAAGTCAATCCCCATTGAAATCTGGATAAAAGGTATTGCTAAAGAGAACACGACAATAAACAATAAATAAAACCTAT
>JBDKUM010000097.1:0-1802 GCA_039679715.1 Phycisphaerales bacterium | reverse complement strand
TGATTAATGCATTAAAGAAGGCAAAGAAAAATCCGAAAAATTGTTCTGTTCTTATTCTTGGAGCAGGTGCTGCGGGTTTTGCGATCACGAAAATTCTTTTGAAATTTGGCGTTAAGGATGTTGTCGTATATGATTCTGGTGGTGCGATTTATCGTGGCCGAACGGAGAAAATGAATCAATACAAACAGCAGTTGGCCGAAATCACAAATAAAAAGAACATCAAATGCAGCCTGCTGGAAGGCTTTAAAGATAAAGATATATTCGTGGGCGTTGCCAAGCCGAATGCGGTATCTAAACAAATGATTGCCGCTATGGCCAAAGACTCGCTTGTGTTTCCATTAAGTAACCCCGTTGGCGAAATCACCGTTCAGGAAGCTTACGAAGCCGGTGCCGCCGTCGCCGCTGACGGCAGGACAATCAATAACGCTTTGGCATATCCCGGCTTGTTCAGAGGCGCTCTAAATGTCAGGGCAAAAGATATTACAGTCGAGATGCAATTAGCCGCAGCAAATACATTGGCAAAAATCGCACCCGATGGAAAATTACTGCCTGATATTCTCGAAAAAGCAACGCATGAAGCTGTAATAAAAGCAGTCGAACAGGCGTATAAGGAATAATTACTTTTTAAGCAGTATTGTAATTTCAGTCTGACCGGGATGGCGAACAGTAACGCCAACTCCGCCGCCGGGTATTTTCTTAACACTATACAAATTTTTCGATAAAATTTCAGTACCGGAATATATCTTTTCAGGTTCTGCTGTTAATTTGAAAAATTCAACTGAAGAATCAGCGAAAGTTTTGTATGTGATTTTGTCATCTGAATATTTAATATTGCGGACAATCGAACTGCTGCGCAGCAAATGATTTTCATCATTAGGAGCCCACTGGGGCGCAGATGCCATTCCTCGCAAAAAGTGCCTCATATAATCGCCATAACCGTCTGAGAACCAATAGCCCGTCCCTTCGTCAATACTTGTTTTTACCAGGCCTTTATCATCGCATGAGTATGTCGCCCAATTGAAAGAACGGTAAGCTCTCTCTAGTGCGATTCTATCGCCGGTTTTTTCATACCAGAGCGCAAGCACCGAAGCGAATCTTGCCGTATGGCTCGACATCTTATCCATATCATTAATTTGTTCGCTTAAAACTTCAGCACCCCATTGATTTCCTTTCTCCGGCAAACCTGCCATCGTAAAAGAATCTTTTGCAAAATTCTCTGTAACCCATTTAATTATATTTTCGCAATTCTTTTTCCATTGAGGATCAAATTGCGGATTTTCCAAAAGGTATCTGGCGGTTTCCATTGGGCAGTACTGATTAATGTTTGTTCTGTAATCAGGATAAATATAAATATCCTCAAAATACTGCGTCCAAACATTATTTCTTACAGGGTATGCCATCAGCCATTCGAATGCGGAATTCCTGGTTCTGCGATAATCCGGCGTGTTGCCGATTTTCAATTTAATCATTTCATCAAGCAGTCTTATTGGCCCAACAGTATTGGATGTATATTTTTCTTTTACGATTTTTCCTGTTTTTGCGTCAACTCTGAAAGGCCATGGCGAATGGTCTTCATCCCATTTTGTAATATGCATGACAAGTGCATCGGCGCATTTTGTCGCAGCATCGAGATATTTTTTCTCTCCGGTGAATTCATAAAATTTCAAATATGCAAGTCCAAGTTCGCCAACCTTATCAGGTTCGATAAATCCTTTTCCATCGCCTCTGCCGAGGAATTTGTCATCCTGTACATATTTGCTGTCGTCTGCTCCTCTGTAGTAAATTTTTCCGCCATCTGAACT
>JBDKUM010000096.1:0-4466 GCA_039679715.1 Phycisphaerales bacterium | reverse complement strand
GACTACGTTAATGCCAAGCTTCTTCATCTCGGCAATATCTTTTTCCAACTCCTGGTCTGGCCAAAGTTCCGGGTAGTAGGCCGTGCCGTGAAAAAGCAAAGGACTTGAAACGGCCGTTCCGACCTGTTTAACCTCCGCCCCGAGCGACGCTGAAGCAAGCAGCATTATAGCCACAGCATAAAAAAGGAAGCATACTCGGAAAAATTGAAAAGCTGATTTTCGACCCCATTTAACTTTCGAGATGTACTTGCCGCATTTGTTCATATTATCGCATCCTTGAAAATGCAAATTATCACTATTCAATGTGTATAGCCGCCATAACGATAAAGAGTATAATCACAATTAGAAAACATACAAGTTGTGCCTGCTTCGATCGACAAAGAAATAACTATTATGGCACTGGCTATTAAGAATGCATGCCGCCATCCATAAGGATATTTTCGCCATTGACATACGCGCTTGCCTGTGAAGCAAGGAATACTATCACTCCTTTGATATCATCATTATTCGCCAGCCGGCCTGCCGGAACTTTTTTTGTATAATTTTTCAGAAACTGCTCATTCTGATTTGCAAAAATTCCGCCGGGGCTGATTGAATTTACTCGCACTTTTTTATCCGCAAGGACCCTTGCCAGATAACGTGTAAGCGTAAACATTCCGCCTTTATGGAAAAAATAATCAGGAGCGGGAACATCCCAGCCTGTGCCTTCATAATTCGACAAATCAGGCCCGAACATACCCATCATCGAGCAAATATTCACTATCGATCCGCCGCCAGATTGGGCGATAAGATCGGCCATTTCACGAGTTATATCAAACATTCCAGTTGCGTTTATTCGCATTGATTCGCTGAATTGTTCAAGCGGAGAGGTATAAGTTTTCATCGGACGCAAAACAGCATTATTAACAAATACATCAAGCCTGCCGAATTTAGCTTTTATTTCATCCTTGAGTTTAATGACAGATGAATGATCCCCTTGATCAAATTTCATAGTCGTAATATCAAGACCATTTTTGATCAGTCCTACAAAATCTCTATTCGATTTATCAAAAGAACGAGATGCTGCAACAACTTTTGCGTCTGCTTCGCCAAGTGCTTCTGTTATACATAGACCATATTTCCCTGCTCCACCCGTAACAAGACATACTTTATTTTTCAGACTCAATAATTCTTTGACGTGCATCTCATTTATCCTTATAAATGCTTTGAGTTTGGCTTTGAGGCAGTGATTTATTAAAAGCAGCAGCAATAGGATTAAAATATGAGGAAAGGCCGATTACATCTGCACCCATATTGATAAAACTATATCCCATATCAATTAGTTCCTGCATATTGCCCGTTCCCCCGACTGTGCCTGCAAATTTTCCTTTCTTGACAGCCACTTCAGCGATTCTCTTTCGTGTTTGCGCAATAAGAGGATTATCCCATTTGCCCGGCGTTCCAATGCCTTGACTAAAATCAGCGGGACCAAAAAAAATCATATCAATGCCTTCTAATTCGCATATGGCTTCAAGATCTTTTAAAGGTTCCGGATCTTCGATTTGAACGACTACAAATCGCTGTTCATTGGCGGTTTTGATGTATTCGTTGAAATCCACCATGCAATAAGCCCCATCGGCATTGCCGCCATCTACTGCTCGTCTGCCAATTGGATGAAAACGATTTTGCCATACGACTTTCTTTGCATCTTCAAGACTCATTAAATGCGGCACCATAATACCGGAAGCATCAGCTTCAAGAGGCTGAATATGTGAACTGTATGAGCCTCTTGCAACACGAACCATCGTATCGCAATTATGAATTTTTGCCGCTCTAATCTGATTTTCTATTGTTGACCAGTCTGTGGGGACATGTTCCATGTCGATCCATACACAATCAAAACCGCACATTGCCGCGATTTCTACGACACGAGGATCTGCAAGATTTATTTTAACACAACTGGCAACTTGACCAGATCGTAATTTCTTCAAAACTCTGCTTTGACGCATCTGCATATATTTTCCTTTATAGTTTTATCGTCTTGCCGCTCTGCTCAAGACTTTCTTTGCCGGCAATTAACGTGCGAATAATATTTTCAGTTTTACTAAATTCCAATCTTGACTTGCCCTGCTGAACCGATCGCACAAATTCAATAATATTATTGCGAAACATCGCATACCAATTCTTATATTCTATTAGACGCCAGCCTGTTTGACCGAAGATGGAAATCTGGAATGTCGGAGTTATATTATAAAAAAGGTGAATCGTCGCAACCAAACCAGTTTCAAATTCCACATAAACTATATCTTTGTGCGAGGAGCTGATATGTCTTACGCTTACCGCTTTTGGGTCATCGAGCAACGCAAAAAGTCCCTCCAGCATATGAACGCCATATTTGGGCCAATCTTTTTTGCCGACTGAAGTAGCCAGTTCGATTTTGCCCAAAGATACCATTTCGGTCTTCACAGATTGGCTTTCTGTCGCATAACGCGTTGAAGAACAGGACATAAGCAACTTTCCATTTGCAGCCTGCTGTTTAAAATATTCAAGGTCAGCGGTTGTAATCGCTAATGGCTTATCAATAAATAACGGGACGTTTGCGTCAAGGAATGGCTTTCCCATTGTCACATGATTTTCCGGATCATCACGGCTAAGCATTACCGCATCAACTTTGCCAATCATATCTTCAAGGTTCTCGACAACGTTGTCAATCATACTTGCCTTTGCTATATGTTCGGCAATCTTTTTTTCCTGAGCCCAAACACAAGTTACCTTTGCATCTGCAATGCCCAGCGTATCTCGATTAGCTTTCAGATATATTGGGATACCAGCATAGCCGCAATTAGTCATTTCTTTTTCATTATATTTGCCGTTAACTATGGCTGACCATGAGTAAGGATGACCATTGCCTTCTGACATTCCAATAACACCAAGTTTCAACATATTAACCCCTATTTTGTCCAGCCATTACGGTCCCATGAAGCAATATTTAAAAAATCCGGTACCGGATATGCTAATTTTCTAAGTTCTCTAAGCATCTTTTCATCGAAATAATTTCCGTCTGCCAGGAAAATCGCTTTTTCCAAAAATTCTTTTTTATCGATTCCAATTAACACTGAAGAAACATCTTTAAATGAAAGAACGAATTTTGTTGCAAAGTCTGAAAGCGAACCATTTTTATCTTTCAGCCATGGTAAATATTTTTTTCGATGTTCAGCCACCGGGTGTAATTTTTCATGGCTTAAATCAATTCCAGCATCCGTAAGAATGCCGCGCATTAGCACAGAACGCACCATAACGCCAATACCACTCTGCTTTATGATCGGAAACAACTCTGCGGCTGTTTGATCCATTAAATTAAAAGCCAATTGTATTACATCCCATTTGCCCTGCTTACAAGCCAACTCCGCGTCGGCAAAACCATACGTTGAAGTACCTATTGAACGTACATGGCCTTTGCGTTTGATATCAGCAAATGCATCCGCAACTTCGTCTGTTTGCAAAATTTCTTTATCCGCACTATGCAGAAGAAATACATCAATATAATCAGTTTGAAGTATCTGGAGACTTTTACGAAGTGATTCTTCAACAAATGTTTTTATATTGTTTTTTGTACAAAGTTTTCCGTCGGGTGAACGCAAATGCTGACATTTTGAAGAGATAATCAACTTATCACGAATACCCCTAAAAGCCTTGCCCATTCTTTCTTCGGAACAACCGTACATTCTGGCAGTATCAAAAAAGTTTATGCCTGAATCGACAGCAGCCTTGAGAAGATCGATGGCTTTGTCTTCAGACATGAGTTCTTTATGTACACCATAAGGAAGACCGATTTCAACCCCACCAAAGGCGAGTTCTGAAACAATTATTCCAGTTTTTCCCAGTGAACGTTTATTCATCTTTAAACTAAATATTCGTCATTTAAATAGTACAATTTTTGTCAACCATTTTAATCAAAAAAATATGCAGATATTATACAAGCCCTGCCGACAGCAACTTAATCATCCTTGAAAGGTTTTTGCTTTTTAACGCCTCCACAATGGCGAGATGATCTTTAGCGATAGAAATCAATTTTTCTCTGCTAACATTGGGCGAAACATGCATTGATAAAGGAAGATTTGCCGCCTTATATATAAATTCCAGCTTGCTATTATGAGTTGCCTGTATCAATCTTTCATGAAACTTCAAATCGGCTTCTGCAATTCCCATGATATAGCCATTTTCAGACATTATTTGGAGATGTTCACATATCTTCTCAAGTTCTGCAATATCGCTTTTATTAGCACGTTGAATCGCAAATTTTGCAGCGGCATGTTCGAGAACCAACCGTATCTCATTCAAATCCTTCATTTCGGCCAAAGTAAAATCTTTTACGAAAAAGCCGCCCTTTTCGCCCGTAACAAGCAATCCTTCTCCAAGTAAACGCGAAAACGCCTGGCGAACATCCGCTCTGTTAACGTTCAAATTTTCCGCCCATACGCGTTCAA